>JADFYC010000211.1 GCA_015233295.1 Deltaproteobacteria bacterium
CCCACCATCCATGTATTCGAACAGCTTGTCTCCCGGCCAGAGGGTCGGATCTTGCAAATACCTAAATCCGTTTACCGCCGCGGGGCCGGGCATCAACCGGATGAGCCCGGTGGCTTCCGTCTCGGATCCAGCCCAAGCTGAAGGCCCCGGCCATGCTGATACGACCAGCAAAATGAGTTTGACCAGCAGGCTGCCTAACCGGAACCATTGGCTCGATTCCGTCATGAGCCCGGATATGATCATATTATATACTGAGTGATTTGTCATCATGACCCGGCTAATATGATCGATGTATAATCAGGCCGGACATTGATACCGGCAGACCGCCTGAAATCACTTAAATTGAAGTCTCGGGGTGATAGAGGTTGATCAGCCGGCTTGATCGTTGATTCAATCCTATATCGCCTTGATAATAGGAGGAGGAAAGCAGTCACGTCAATGTTTTTTATCAACACATCGGAAAGATTTGGTTATCTGGAGAAACAGGAGACCGGTCCCCGGATATCGAATTACCGGCGCCGGCCATGGCCGGACCGGAAGACACTTTTTCTTTGCTTGACATTTTCTGAGTTCTTGAGATACTAACATGATAATTTTGGTTGAGATAGGTTTGCCGTCCACCGGATTTCGGCCGGTCAAACGGGCCTGAAGGATTTAAGCCTGGCCCGGTGTGTTGGAAAAACCGACGCCGATACCGATAACCTAGAAAGACATGACAATTTATTGAGTGCCTCGTTTATCTATGGATGATTTCTACCATTTAATGACTTCAGAAAAACTTTGCGCCTTGATTGATCAATTCGGGCCGGTAAGACAAGAGGCCGTTTCCCTGAAAGAAGCGCTGGGGCGGATCACCGCCGAAGAGATAACCTCTCCCCATGATCTGCCTGAATTCAATCGAGCCACCATGGACGGTTATGCTGTCCGGGCCAGGGATTCCTTTGGAGCCGCGGAAGCTGTTCCGGCATTGTTCAGCGTGGTCGGAGAAGTTCATATGGGCGCACCAGCCGGAGTCGATGTGGGGGCCGAGGTGTTCGTGCGTCACGGGTTTAAGCTGCTGGCCGCGGGAGACCTGGTCTCGACTGACGGTCGAAGGACTATCACGCTGGAGATTTTCCTCATGAATAGCTTTATGGAGGCCGTGGCTGTCTACTCCGCCTTCTTCCCCAATTTGGGCCTGCCGGCAGAGATGGGCGCGGCGTCCTCTGCCGCTGGTAATACCATTGCGTTTGTCAAGGGACGACATTTCATCCGGGTCTTTCTGACTTCGGGTGAGGGTGACCTTCACGCGGTCTTAGATAAAATAGCCGGAACGGTTGCCGGGCGTTTGTCCGAGAATCCCTCCCTACCCAGCGAGGCAGCCTGGTTCCAGGCCGTCCGGCCCCGGTCAGTCAAATATATACCGGACAAAATCTGGGGGCTGGAGTCACTGGGTGCAGGATTCACGGCTGAGTTGAACCTGCCCGCCGGCGAAATGTCCCTTTTCCTATCCCGATGTCCATCTCGGGAAGCCGCCATAGAGGCCGGGCAAGGATGCCGACGCAAACTCGGAGACAGTTGTTCTAATGAACTGGGGCCTATCCCGATCAAGGCCGGCATCGTGGTGTGTGTTGACGATCCAAGCCGAGGCCGGATGGTCATTCTGAGAAAAGGTCCTTATCTCGCCGGCGCTCCCTCGTCCAGGATTCTTTTTGACCTCAATCCGTTGAGGGTTCTACTTAGACAAGTCCCTGAATGATTAAACGGAGAAGGCCACCTGGAACCGGACGGGTGACCATTTTTGCCTTTCTCCGGTAGGCCGGTTAAATAACCGTTGAACATGATTTCGAGAAGTGATATGATTATTTAATTGTGTTCAAGACAGGCTGCCTTGAATCAGATTGTTCTTATCCCTTATCACTGCCTAGGAGTTTAAGTGACAAATGGCTGTACTGGAAATATTCAAATACCCTGCCCCTGTTCTGAAGCGGCCGGCCAAACCGGTTGACCAAATTTCTCCCGAATTATTGCAGCTTATCGATGACATGATCGAGACCATGTATGCTGCGCCGGGAGTCGGCCTGGCCGCGCCGCAGGTCGGACGATCTTGCCGAGTGATTGTTTTTGATGCCAATCGCGACGAGTCGGAAAGAAGTCCCATGGCCTTGATCAATCCGGAAATAATTTTCGCTGAGGGTGAATTTTGCATGGAGGAGGGCTGCTTGAGCGCGCCGGAACTAAACGTCGAGATCAAACGCAAAGGTCAGGTAAAAGTCAAAGCCCTTACCCGTGAAGGCAAGGAAGTAATTATTGAAGCGAAGGAGTTCCCGGCTGTCTTGCTGCAGCATGAAATTGATCATCTCGACGGAAAACTGATCATAGACTATCTCAGTGGGCTCAAGAGAAGTCTTTATAAGAGAAAACTGAAAAGGAAAGAAGAAAAGGAAAAGAACTGATGAGCCATAAAGGAATTAGAATTGTATTCATGGGAACACCGGAGTTCGCCGAGCCATCCTTCGTGGCGCTAGCCAATAAAAAAAACCTTGTCGTCGCCGTAACCCAGCCTGATCGGCCCAGCGGCCGTGGTCAGACGGTCTCGCTGTCACCGATAAAAGTTAAGTCCATGCAGTACAATGTGCCGGTCGTTCAGATTGATTCCATCAAGCACGAAAAGTCAATCGAGCAGATGAAAAAATTCGCCCCGGACCTGATCGTAGTTGTCGCTTTTGGGCAGATTTTACCCCCGGAGGTATTAGAAATCCCCCGCATGGGCGTTATCAATGTCCATGCTTCATTGCTCCCCAAATGGCGTGGGGCGGCTCCCATTAACTGGGCTGTCTTGAATGGCGATTATTATACCGGCGTTACCACCATGCTCATGGACAAGGGCCTTGACACCGGCGATATCTTGCTGCAAAAGAAGACCCGAATCAATGACGGTGAGACGGCCGTCGCTTTGTCGGAGCGGTTGGCCAAAATGGGGGCGGAATTACTAGTGGAGACCATCGATGGGCTGGAAAAAGATGAAATCAAACCCAAACCCCAAAACGAAAAATTGGCTACTCTAGCCCGAACGTTAACCAAGGAAGATGGACGAATCGATTGGACGAAACCTGCCGAATATATTGCCCGCCAGGTTCGAGCTATGGACCCCTGGCCGGGGACTTTTTCTTTCTTGCACGGCAAACGGGTCAAGGTCTTTTCCGTTGAAGTCGTCCCGACTGAGAATAATCAGGCCAAACCGGGAGAGATCATCGAGATTAACGATCAAGTCCTTAAGGTAGCTGCCTTTACCTTCTTCGCTCTCCAACCCGATGTGCCCACCCATCAACTCGGTTAATTGTTTCGATATAGTGGTCCCGAGTCCGGTTCCTCCATATTCTCTGGTGGTGGAGCCGTCAGCCTGGGTAAAGCTTTCAAATATCTTGGCCTGCTTGCTGGGTGGGATACCGATTCCGGTGTCCCTGACGGAGATGCGAATATTGACCTGGTCGCCGGTGGCTTCAACTAATTCACCCTTGATCAATATCTCACCGCGATGAGTAAATTTCAGGGCATTGCCGGCCAGATTGCTGAGTATCTGTCGCAACCGACCGGGATCGCCTATTAATCTGGTGGGTACCTCGGGAGCCAGGAAGCAAATGAACTCAAGTCCCTTCTCTTCCGCACGAAGAGCTATGGAATTGGCCAGATCCTCAACCAACACCCTAAAATCAAAAGGTATTTCTTCTAATTCCAGTTTCCCTGCTTCTATCTTAGAAAAATCCAGGATGTCATTGACCAGGCTCAATAAGGAATTGGCTTCTCTACCAATCGTTTCAAGAATGTTTCGTTGCCGTTCATCAAGCTCCGTATCTAAGCCCAGCTCCGTCATGCCCATGATCCCATTCAGCGGGGTTCTAATCTCATGACTCATGTTGGCCAGGAATTCACTCTTGGCCCGATTAGCCGTCTCGGCCGCCAGTTTCGCCTGTTCCAGCGTTTCCACCCGTTTCCGTTCGGTGACGTCTCTGGCAATGCCCCGGAAGCCAATGACCTGACCAGACGAATTTCGGACCAAAGAAATAGATGACTCCAGGTTACGGCTGGTCCCATCTCTGCCGGTCAGGCTCCATTCCACGCCGGTGGTGGCCTTGCCGGTCCGGAAAACGACATTGAGGACTTGATATACTTTCTTGGCACTTTCTCTATCGGTAAGCCGAAGACTGTTCATGCCCTCCAACTGATTTTTGGGGTATCCGAACAGCCGCCCCATGGCCTCGTTCACAAAGGTAAATTTTCCGGACAAATCAATCTCATAATAGCCTTCTCCGATACTCTCCAGGATGGTTCGGTATCTCTCTTCACTCTGCCTAAGTGTTTCCTCCATCCGTTTGCGTTCGGTGATATCATAAACCACCACGGTCACGCCATTGATCTTGCCGGCTTCATGGACGACCCGGGCATTCAGAATGACCCAGAATTCCCGTCCTGTTTTGCACCTCATCTTCAGTTCCAGGTTATCGAAGGCTTTGTCCCTGGCCAGCATCTGGCCAAATCTTTCCTCAAACCGGTCTTGACTCTCTTCAGCCAGCAGGTCCACCGGCGCTAAAGAGAGAAATTCTGCTCTGGTATAGCCGGTATACTCACACATGACGTCGTTTACGTTGCGGAATTTTCCGGTCATCAAGTCAAGTTCATAGATCCCGGCCGGGGCATGGTTGACTAACTGCTTGTACCGGGCCTCGCTTTCTCGAAGAGCCTCTTCTACACGCTTCTGCTCTTTGAGCGTATCATTCAACTTTATTTTCCTTATTCATATCCAGATAGAAAGTCACGTCATAACTATTCTGAAGGTCATCGGCTGGGAGTCGGAAACGTCAGGGCTCAAGTCCATTCTAATGTTCAGTACCACAGGTCTTTCCTGGCGGTCAATGATATTTCATGTCACATGGTTAGGGCCAGGTTTCAGGTTGCTTGCTACTGGTTGCTCGCTGAAAACAAGAGGCAACAACCCAATGATAAACCAGCCACCATGTCCCCGTTAAGAGGCGCAAGCGAATTAATCGTGGCGGGTCAGTACTGCGGCGAAGAAAGTATCGATGCCGTGGTGGTGTGTCAGGGTCAGGAGAAAACCTTCTGGGGTGGTTAAACTGCGGCAAGTTGACGGAAGGATCTGGGTCGCGGGAATGATTTGATAATTCGGCCGGCGTTTGAGGAATTCATGGATAACTTGTTGATTTTCACGCTGGTTCAGGGTGCATGTGGCGTAGACCAACCGGCCGCCCGGCTGAAGATAGGGCGCGACCGATTCCAGGAACCGAGATTGGATGGTGGGCAGACGGGTCAGGTCTGATGCGGTTTTGTTCCATTTGACGTCCGGCCGACGGCGGATGACCCCCAGCCCCGAACAAGGCGCATCCAGCAAGATCCGGTCAAATCTTACTTGCGCTCCAAAAGGGGGGGCGACGGCATCAGCGGCTACGGCTACGACCGATTTGGAACCCAGTCTCCTGGCATTCTGACGCAACTCGGCTAACCGGCCCCGATGGATATCCACGGCTACCACGGTTGCCTCATCTCCGGCCTGTTGGGCCAGATAGGTGGCTTTGATCCCGGCCCCGGCACAAATATCCAGAACCCGCTGTCCTCTGGCCGGTGCGGCCAGATAGCCGACTAATTGCGAGGCTTCGTCTTGGATCAGAAACAATCCGGCCCGAAACATGGGTGTCTCTTCCAAAGGTTGCGCCGGACCATAGACGTGGAGAGAGTCAGGCAAGAATTGTCCTGGTTCCACCTTCTCGGCCAGTTCGGACAAGATGGCGGCCAGTTTGTTTCGAGCGATGCGGCGGGTGTTGACTCTAACTGTGATGGGCGCCTGGAGGTTGTTAGCCGTCAGCAAGGCCGCGGCTTCAGTCCGGCCCAATTCGGAGATGAAATGGTCCACCATCCAATTGGGATGAGAAGTAGTTATAGATAGATAATTGACGGGATCGACCGTCTCATCGGGAACGGTTTCGCTCTGGGGTGATCGGATCAGGTCTCGTAACACGGCATTAACAAAACCACTGACTTTGGCTGGTTGACCAACCTTGACCATCTCCACGACTTCATTGACCGCGGCAAAGCCCGGGATTCTGGTCAGGTATCGGATTTGAAAGGCCCCCAAGCGCAGGGCGTTTCTAACTACCGGGTCCATTTTCCGGGCGGTAATCCGGGAGTGACAGTTGATGAGGAAATCCAGTCGGGAGCGAAACCGGGTAACTCCGAATACTAGTTGCCCGATTAAAGCCTTTTCCCGGGGATCGTTAACCTTGTGCTGGTGGAAGGCCCAGGTCAGTCCCGATCGGAGTGTCTCCTGCTTTCTCTCTATCCGCAGAAGCGTCTCCAGGGCCACTTGTCTCGATGTCATGGATTGTGCCGTTCAGGAAGATGACGACGGCC
>JADFYC010000212.1 GCA_015233295.1 Deltaproteobacteria bacterium
GGGGTGGACTGCTGAACCAACGGCCACATTTTCCACACACTGGATGGCCTTCAAGGCGGCGCCGGCGGCGTCCGAGATACTGGTGGTCATTTTCATGGGTCGGCGAACGGGTCCGGCAGCATAAATACCAGTGCGGCGAGTTTCATAGGGGAAGCAAATAAAGTGAGAATCCGGGAACCCATAAAGATTGAGAAGCGGAAGTTCCGGGCCTTGCCGGTAGGCCAAATTAAGGACCTGGCCGGTTTTGGGGATATAGTCTCTGGTAGCCAGAGTTACGGCTTCTTCTTTCTTCTCTTCACCTTCGGCGCAGGGAAGATCAAATTCGGTGGTGTGGGTAGTGGGCATCATCCCGGTAGCCAAAACGATCAGGTCAAGTTCCTCTAACCGCACGTCTTGGTTGAGCAGCATGTCTTTAACTTCCAAGGACAAGGTGTTTTCGTCGCCTTCCTCGATTTTAGGATCACCGTCCCGGCGAATAAAAACAGTCCCGCCATTCTGAACGGCCCGGTAAAAATTCTCATCTTGACCAGGGGTCCGGATGTCTCTGTAGACAATGTAGGTGGCCGCGTCGGGATTCTGCTGCTTAACATATGTGGCCTGCTTCAACGAGGCCATACAGCAAACCGCCGAGCAATAGGGCAAATGGTTCTGGTCCCGGGAACCGGCGCACTGGATAAAGGCGACACTGGTCACTTCCTTACCATCAGAGGGACGGGTGATCTTGCCCAGCTTGGCCATTTCTTCCATTTGCACATTGGTGATGACATTGGGGAAGTTGCCATATCCCCACTCGCTCAGCTTAGTGGCGTCATAGGGTTTCCATCCGGTGGCCTGGACAATGGCGCCGACCCGCTCTGCCGCGGAGGTTCCGTTTTTCTTGATGGACACATCAAACATGCCCGGAGCACCAGCGATACTCTCAATGGTGCACCCGGTGTAGACCTTGATATTGCCGTTACCCTTAACTTCCTTTATCTTGTCCTCGACGCCGGTGGGTTCCAACTCCTGGTAAGGAGACTTCTCCGGAGCTTTCATCTTCATCCGGCCCATGAAACCACCCAGTTCGTTTTCCTTTTCCACCAGGACGACTTTATATCCCGCCTTGGCCGCGTCCACGGCCGCCGTCATACCCGACAAGCCACCACCCACAACCAGGATGTCTTTACACATATTTTCGACTTCATACGGCACAGGCATTTCACTTTTGGCCAGTTTGACCAACCCCATGCGCAGGTAGTCTTCGCCCAACATCTGGTAGTCTTCTTTGGCTGTATCATCAGGCTCGGCGGGCATCATCCAGACCACGTGTTCCCGGAGATTTACCCGGTCAAGCAAAGTGTTCGGGAAATTAAAGACATCAGTATTGACCCGTGGGGAGCAGGCGGCAATGGCGATGGTGTTGACGCCTGCTGCGGTGATGTCTTGCTTAATCAGGTCCGCGCCCTCTTGGCTGCACATTTGACCATGAGTCTTACAAATGGGGGCCTTTTGAGCCTTGGCCACCTTGACCAGGGCATCCACGTCCAGGGTGTCGCCGATACCACATCCCGTGCAAATATAGACAGCGGTTTTCTTATCCATCTCTTACCTCCTCGCAATCGATTGAATGGCCCTAAGAGCCGCGGCGGTTGCATCCTGGACACAAGTGGCCACATCATTCGGCCGACGGACGGTGCCGGCTCCGTAAATACCTGCCTTAGCTGGGTCATTCATTAAGAAACCATATTCATCATAGGTGACATCGGCGGGGACTTTGCATGCGGCAGTGGCGGGTAACATCCCTGTGGACGAACCGACCAAGTCGGCCGTGTTTTTAAACTTCTCGCCCGTCATGGTATTCTCACCGTACAGAGTGAGGTTGCCGGTGCTCCGGTCTTCTTCAATGGTGGCCACTTTGGATTTGATAAAAGATAAGCCTTCGTCTTTCTGGACCTTGACGTAGAAGTCTTCCAAACGTTCCATGGCCCTGATGTCGATGAAATATATGGTCATCTTAGCCTTGGGGTAAAGGGCTCTGATGTAGGTCGATTGTTTTAACGAAGCCAGACAGCAGATGCCTGAGCAAAAGCCCAGGTGGTTTTCGTCGCGGGACCCGGCACATTGGATAAAGGCCACATTGGAGGGGGCCTTACCATCAGAGGGGCGCACTATCTTTCCCATGGTAGGACCGTCGGCCACAGCCAGGCGTTCCAGCATCACGTTGGTAATAACATTCTTATACTGGCCGAAGCCGTAGGATTCAAGTTTGGCGGCATCGTAAGGATTCCATCCAGCGGCCCAGATAACCGCCCCGAAGTTCATGTCCAACTTTTTTGGGGCCATATCCAATTCAATCGCGTTGTAAGCGCATGCCTCTTGGGCTGCTTTTCCGTCCGCGGTTGTGACGATCGAAGGATCCAACACGTAACGCATGGGAAAGGCCATGGGGTGGGGCAAATAGGCCGTCTTTATCTTATCCATGCCGAAATTAAATGGGTTGGAGATTTCCGCCCCGACTGCCTCAGCGCACTTGCCGCAGGCGGTGCAGTTTTCATTTACATATCTGGGCTCAATCTGAATTGTCGCGTGATAGTTGCCTTCAGAGCCTGAAAGGTGGGTTACTTCAGCCATAGTAAAAAAACGAATACGCGGGTTTTGTTTAACCCGCCGGTAATTAATTTCCAGTCCGCAAGACGGTGGACACAACTTGGGGAAATATTGATGCAGTTGGGCCACGCGTCCACCTAAGTAGGGACTCTTCTCCACCAGGACGACATCATACCCGGCTTCTGCGGCTTCGACGGCGGAAGTCAACCCGCTAATACCGCCACCGACCACTAATATGGTTTGAGATCCCGTTCTTCCATCTGCCATGCCGTACCTCCGCAGTGATATTTTGTATTAGGACCAATTAATGCTTTTCCCACACCATCAAGAAAAGGACTCACGTAATACTACCGGACGGATGTTGGTTTATGCACTCGGTTCAGAGGAATTCGGCGGGGTCTCAATATGGAGGTGGCTGCAGCGCTTTCAGATGCGACGGCATTCCCTGATGACACCCCACTTTTGGTGACAACCAATATCTCCGGTATGATTTTCTCGAGAGATTGGCCAAGATCAGCTAATCTGCCCAGGAAATCATACGGAAAGTCAATCTGATGCGCCACCATCGGGCAAAAAAAAGCAAAGAAAAACTCCAGGCGCCTTGATGGCGCCTGAAGTTTAGGTGTTACCGCATGGTGAAAATTACTTCACGATGTTGATAATGTCTCTCTTCATGCAGGACCATTGCGCTGAGGCCGGATCCCACTTAATATTGGCGAAGCAATGCCAATTTTTTTCGTCCATCTTGGGTGTGTCGGAGCGGAAGTAGTAGCCCGGCCATCTGGTTTCTTCACGGAACTGGATGGTGCGGACGTGGGCTTCGGCTTGCCACATTCTGTGGACGTTTTCCCAGCAGCGTTCCAACTCATAAATACCGTTGGCGGCCAGCTTCTCGGCATCTTCCTTCAAGAAAGCCAACAGTTCCATGCCTCTTTCCAACAGGTACTTGTTGGTGGTGAAGGCTGCGGAAACGCCACCAGCGTATTCGTCCATGATCTTCTGCAGACGGAACATGAACATGAACGGCTTGATGTAGTTGGGGTTGATGTTTTCGTCGTAGGACAGGCCGGAGAATTCGGCAAATCTGTCAAGCGGAGCCAGGATGGTCTTCTTCATGGCTTCGATCTTGGCGGCATCAACTTTGGGCTGAGTATTATTTTCGACGATGAACTTAATGGCGGCCTTAGCGGCGATCCGGCCTTCGGCGTGTGAACCGGAGGAGAACTTGTGGCTGGAGGCGCCAGAAGCGTCGCCGGCGGCAAACAAGCCCTTAACCGTCGTCATATTGGCATAACCAAAGAAGTACTCTTTCGGAGCGAGGTCTTCAGGACCACTGACCCAGGCGCCGGAAGCACCGGAGTGGGAACCGATGAAGTAAGGTTCGCAAGCGGCGATTTCAGAAGGTCTCTCTTCGGGAGCGATATTCTGTGAAGCCCACAGCAAAGCCTGGGAGATGGTCATGTCAAGAAAGTCTTCCCATGCTTCGGCTTCGAGGTGTTTCATCTTCTTCTTCTTGGCTTTCTCATCAAGACCTTCAGCCAAGGCGGCGATAGCATCATGGGTCATCATATACAGAGGGCCTTTGCCGATGTTGACATCGAGCATGCCCAGGTAGTTCCGGAGGTTGGCCGGGATGGGTTTAACCAAACCGTAAGGAGCGTAATTTTGCAGCTCTTCCTTCCTCTCGATCATGTAGTTGCCGCCAAAGGCATTCTTGGCAGCCGACTTGAACAGCAAGAACCAGGCGCCCACCGGTCCGTATGCATCTTTAAAGCGGACGGGGATAAAACGGACTTCCTGGCAGGTCATTTCAGCGCCGGCCTTAAGGGTGAAGTATGCGCTGGAGCCGGTGTTGAAGGGGGGATACCAGGAACGGCCAATACCTTCGCCAGAGGACCTGGGTTTGAACACGTGCACCGCGCCGCCCATGGCGCAGATAACGGCTTTGGCTTTGAATACGTAGAATTTCTCTTCACGGGTGCTGAACCCGACTGCGCCGGCAACCCGATCGCCGTCCATAATCGGTTCGACGATGAAGATTCTTTCTAAGATGTTTTCGCTGCCCAGAGCATTCTTAGCGGCTTCAGCCACGATGACCTTATAGGACTCACCGTTGATCATAAGCTGCCACCGGCCTTCATGGACGTACTTTCCGGCTTCGTCTTTCCAAATGGGGAGGCCCCATTTTTCAAACAAATGGACGGAGGAATCCACGTGACGAGCGATATTGTAGACTAAGTCTTCACGGCAGACGCCCATCAGGTCCTGACGGACGTAATTGACATAGTCTTCAGCCGTATTTTGGCCGTCGCAAATGCCGACGTACTGATTGATAGCGGAAAGGCCCATAGCCACGGCGCCGCTGCGATCAAATGCAGCCTTGTCAACAACGGTGACCTTCAAGTTGTTCTTCTTGGCCCAATAAGCCGCCTCAACAGCCGCACCGGTGGAGGCCATGCCGCCGCCGATGATCAAGAGGTCGGTAGTAACTTCTACGGTTGGGAAATTTGCCATGGATCCACCTCCATTATTTTTTAATTGTGGGAAGGGCACTTAAATTCAAAGACGCCGGTTCGGTCATCAGCAGTTCGGACTTCAGATCTGCGGAACCTTCAGCAAAGCCACCCAGAGGTTGAGCAGAACCTTCAGGGATTGACCGGATGGGGAACTTAAAGCGTTTCAGCGTCCCGTTTCTGAATTTGACCGTCCACATAATGTCTTCGGACCCACGAAGTGGAACCACGCTGCCGCCCAGCGGCATAAAGTCGGCGTAGCCTCTTACGTCAATCGCCTGTTGGGGGCAGATCTTGACGCAGTTATAGCATTCCCAGCACAACCATGGATCACGGTTGTAGCCTTTCATCTTCTCTTTGTCGAGCATCATCAAGTCTTGGGGACAAATGTGCATACAGGCCGTCTTGTCTTGACCTTTGCATCCGTCACACTTCTCTAAGATTACATAGCTTGGCATTCGTTACCCTCCTACAGTTGTTTTAAGAACCCAAAGTTCCTTTAAGTCCCAGAACGTTCTGGAAAAATATCAACCGCTGTGTAACACCTCCTTCCAGCAACCTATAAATTTTTTTGTGGGACATTCCATCCCTTTATATAATAAGGTCGGGACCCATCACAGGGGCCCACCTCTAGTTCTGCTTTGGTCTTGCCGCCCGATCCTCAGGCTGAAGATTGTGAAAAATATACCAAACGAAGTGATGTGTCAAGAAAAAAGAACCAAAAAAAATTGCGCTGGACTCTAATCCTGATACCTGCCGTTGCCCGGCCCATTGATCCCGGGGCCATCGCCTCTAATTGCCTTGTCTATCGGTGGCATCTTCTTGATTTTCTCATTAAAACAATAAGATGGACACCATAGAAACAACCTTGTGCAATTCTGAACAAAGATATAGTAGCCGAATTTTCATGTCAAGGAAAAAATGAAGGCGATTGCGCTTTTCGCGACTATCGACCCACCAGACATTCCCAAACGGCCTACGCCGCCTGAGGGTTACCTGACTGTGCTTCGCCCGGCAAAAAAACCGTTAGTTAGTCGTCACCATTCAAGGTAGTGATACTTGGTACACTGATGACTGAAAGCTGATCGCTTACGGAAATAGTGGAACCTGGGGGGCGGCGAGTTAATCGGGGTGATTATTAAGATTATTAAGAAGTCGCGGCCGGTTCAGACCACGATCCCGGATGCCGAAGGCGGGATAGCCCGTTTGAAAAGCCAACCTCCCTGTCTCAGCCTTTTTTCGGACTGGGATAACGGGCTATAGCCCCGGCGCCGGGGGGCAGGCAGGGGCAAG
>JADFYC010000213.1:0-447 GCA_015233295.1 Deltaproteobacteria bacterium
CAGGCCGCCCTGGTAGAGGCTTTTCCGGATGATGGCGGCATCAAGGTCCTTAAGGTCCTGGCCTGTCATGATGCCGGCCGGGTGATTAACCCGCTGAATGTGGAGGCTCAGGTGGAGGGCGGGGTGATGATGGGCCTGGGCTATGCCTTATCGGAAGAGTTGGTGGTGGAGAAGGGCCGGATCGTGACCAAGGCTTTGTCCGAACTGGGCGTTCCCACCCTGGATCAGGCGGTTGAGATCGACATAACGACCATGGAAATACCCGATGAAAGCGGTCCCTTTGGGGCCAAATCCATGGGCGAGATTACGTTTGTCCCGACGGCCCCGGCCATCATCAACGCCTTAGCCGACGCCACCGGCATTCGGGTGACCAGTCTTCCCGCTTCTCTGGAACGGGTCGGGGAGAAGATTCACGATTTGAAGAAGAAGAGGTAATCGCCCGGCCTT
>JADFYC010000213.1:487-6374 GCA_015233295.1 Deltaproteobacteria bacterium
GCATTTTGGAGAACAGGGTGGACCGGTTTAGTTGCAGTAGATCAGCCGCCTTGGTCACGCTCCACCTTGTCCTTTCTAAGACGGAAAGGATATAGCCGCGTTGAAACTCGTCCCAAGGCAGGATCTGGGAAATGGCCGTGGGCATCATCGTCGGATATCCGGGGGCGGTCTCAACCCGATCGTCGGCATCTGGATGGGGCTTCCGGGCGGCCCTGATTCGGCTGGGGATATCGGCCGGGTCAATAATGTCACCGTCCGCGGCCGTGACCAGAATCTGTTTGATCACATTTTCCAGTTCCCGGATGTTTCCCGGCCAATGATACTTTTCCATGATTTCATAGGCCTTGACTGAAAATTTGCGCGGCTTCATCCCCATGGCGGCACACTCCCGCTTTAAGAAATGATCGGCCAACAAGGCAAAATCCTCGGCCCGCTCTCGCAACGGGGGCAGATAGATGGGCAGGACATTGAGCCGATAGTAGAGGTCATCCCGGAATCGGCCTGATTCCACCTCCAGCCGTAAATCCCGGTTCCCCGCGGCCACAATTCGCACATCCACCGGAATCTCTTGCTGCGCCCCCAGGGGTTTGACCTTGGATTCCTGGATGACCCGAAGCAGTTTCGCTTGCAGCCCCAACGGCATGCTGCTGATCTCATCGAGAAAGACCGTCCCCCCGTGGGCCTCCTCAAATAGCCCTTTTTTGTCTTGTTTGGCATCGGTAAAGGCGCCCTTGCGGTACCCGAACAATTCGCTTTCCAGCAACCCTTCCGGAATGGCGGCACAATTTTCAGCCAGGAGCGGCTTCTTGCTGCGCGGACTCTTGTCATGGATGGCCCGGGCGACCAGTTCCTTACCGGTGCCACTCTCGCCGACGATCAATACATTATATGGAGAATTGGCGTACTTAGTGACTAAACTATAGAGCTCCATCATAACCTTGCTCTCGCCAATGATGGTTGCCGGCCGTTCCAGCAAGCTGATTTTCTTTTTTAATTCTTTGTTCAGGCGTTCCTTCCGGACGTTATCCTCATAGACCGTCTGGTAGGAGATGGCATTGCTTAAGGCGACTGACGCAATATCGACAAATTGCTGGAGAAAATTCATATAGGGAGCGTCTAATTTGAGATCGTCCGGGTTCTGGTGAGTATCCAGAATCTCGATGGCCCCGAAACACCAATCACCGACAATTAAGGGGAAACAGATAATCAATCGGGACCGGAAATCAAGCCCCTCCTCCACGGAATGGGCATGCCGCAGGTCCTTGTAGCTCTCGGCCACGGTGTATTCCTTGTGGGTCACCACCCAGCCCACCACGCCTTCAGTCTTGGCCAGGGTCACGCCTCTAATTTGATCCGCGGCCAGGCCGAAGGAAAAGGTGCATTTGACCTTTTTGCCCTGAACCAGCCAGAGGGACCCGGCTTCGATGTGTGGTTGGAAATCTTTGAGGGTAGTTAAAATCGTCTCCTGGAGGATGTCCATATCCAGGATGCGGGTAATTTTTTTCACCGCTTCATAGAACTGCCATAAGACGTCAAAAGTGATTCCGCCAGGCACGTTCATGGGAGCCTCCGTCAGCCAAGACCGGCCCAGTCCGGTCAAAAAAAGCATTCACTTCTTGATGTTATTCTGGTATAATCAACAGTAACAGAACTATCCCTCAATTCTTACAGGTCGCCATATGGAAGCAGCCCAAGCCCAAACGTCTAGTAGCTTGCAAGAAATCGTCAGGAAAGCGATCCCTATCCTGAAAAAAAACGACGTAGTCAGGGCCGGCGTCTTCGGCTCTTTCGCTCGTCATGAAGAAAGGGAAGACAGCGACGTCGATCTTCTGATCGACTTTGGCCAGGCCAGGAAAACCCTCTTCGATTTGGTCGACCTGCAGGACCAATTAGAAAAGGAATTAAACCGAAAGGTCCATCTGGCGTTTTATGACTATCTCAAGCCACGCATCCGTCAACAGATTCTAGATGACGAGGTTCCCATCCTATGACGAAAACCCCACTAATGCAATCCTGCTAGCCTTCTAGTTCCACGGGTAGCTTGATCAACCGATAGGATCGGACACCCAGGCCGATCTCCTGCCCGTAGGCCAGTTGAATTTCCCAGTCGATATTGGGATACACTCCCCTAAATTTGTCATCTCCAGGATTTAGATTGGTTTTTAGCATCGTTTCCGATCGGCCCGGCTGCCGGTTAACCAGATCTGCGGAAGCCTGGTCAAGGGCGATCGGGTCACGGGAGGCCAGGATGCCCACATCAGTGACAATGGGGGCGTCAGCGTGCCCGTAGCAGTCGCAGGCCGGCGAAATACTGGTCAAGAAGTTGACGAACACGGCTTTGCCCTTCTTGTGCTTCAAGACCGCCTCGGCATAATCGACCATTTTTTTCTGCATGATGTGCGCCTCTTGACTCCACTGGATCTGAATCGCCCCTTGGAGACAGACCAGGATGCACTCACCGCAGCCGACGCATTTTTCGGGATCGATGTGCGATTTGTTCTTATCCATCACAAAGGCATGCTGGGCGCAATGGTTAACGCAATCCTCGCAACCGATGCATTTCTTTTTATCCACCTTGGGCGATAGGTTGGAATGCTGATCCAGTTTACCCCGGCGGGCGCCGCCGCCCATGCCGATGTTCTTGAGCGCCCCGCCAAAACCGGTCAGTTCATGGCATTTGAAATGGGCCAGGCTGATGAAATAATCTGCTTCCATAATATCAGCCGCCACATAGGCGGTCTTGGTGTATTCTCGATCAAGGTGCACTTCAACGTACGAAGACCCTTTAAGCCCGTCGGCGATAATCAACGGCGCCCCGACCACGGCAAAGGCGAATCCATTTTCTAGAGCCGTAATTAGATGCGACACTGAATCGCTTCTGGTCCCGACATAGAGGGTATTGGCATCACAAAGAAAGGGCTTTCCCGCCAACGACTTGACTTTATCCACCACTTTCCTGACGTAGACTGGTGGAATGTATGCCGTGTTCCCCTTCTCGCCAAAGTGTAATTTGATACAAACCAGATCACGAGTTCTGAGATCGGACGGCATATTCATGGCGTCCAGGAGCAGCTCCAGTTTGGCCGGCATATTTAGTTTAAATCCGGCGCGCATATCCACAAAAAAGACATCACTGGTCATGATCTTATCCCCCTCCAGGTTATGAATAGGTTCTTTTGGGCTCGGAAGTTTTTTTGGCATCCATGGTCCTCTTCAAGTCATTATACTCGGCCTGGGCCCGGTGTAGGGCCAGCTCTGTTTCAACATGCTCCAGAGGGGACCCTTTTTCGAGTTTTTCTTTTAACTCTTCCACCTTTTTGAGGGCGCGGTAAAGTTCCGCAGCCAACATCCGAATAGACATCGCTCACCCCGTTGCTCCAGAAACGAATTGGTTGTTCAAGAAATTCCACACAAGATATCACAACCTTTCAAAGAGAAAAAGATAAATCTTCATCAACCGGATACCCCGGGCAACAGGTTCTATTGGGGTTGATGGCCCGGAGTTTATGGGTGCGGGGACCGAAGTCTCATCGTGAAACCGGCTTGATTAAATTTTGGTGTCACATTGCCATGGATAGGTAAGAATCCTTTTGCCTTTTTTGCGTCTTTTTGCTAAGATGCGACCTTAAAATAGCCATGTTTAAAAAATAGCTGTGGAGACTAAGCGGGTTACCCGAAATCTGGGATTTCTCCCCAGGTAACTCCCTGAGTTTACATGAGTATACCAAACCCGGAGAACAACGTTTCTTGAAATAATATTCCTGACCGGGAAGTAACGTGACCGGCCGATCTCCTTGCCGACAACTTTGGGGGAGGAGCCGAGGCGCTAAGGACCAGCATAAAACATACGCCCAATCACAAGGGTAGACGATATAAAAATTTTTACCGTCCCAGGATTAAGCTTGACGGTAAACACTGTCCAACTGACCTCCCAAAGGAGTACTCCATCATGACAATTACCAAGGCTGAGCTAGTAAATATTCTTCATGAACGTTATCGCTTTCCCATGAAAGAAAGTGTTCGAGCCATAGAATCTCTGATTGAGATCATCAAGGGCACCCTGGCCGATGGGGAAGATGTGTTGATTAGCGGATTTGGCAAATTTCATGTGCGGGAGAAAAAGGAAAGAAGGGGTAGAAACCCTCAAACTGGTCAAGAGATTACGCTAGACCAGCGGAGAGTGGTTACCTTTAAGTATTCGGGCCGGCTACGAGGTAAAATTAATGTTGACGCCTCGCCGCAGCCCAAAGGTGGGGCCAAGAAAAGGAAGCAGGCCTAGATAAATTGTTAGATCAATTGATCGCGACCTCCGATCACCCGGCCGGGTGGCGCCGTAAGCCCTAATATTAAAATAAAACGAGCCAGTCCGGGCGATGCCGCACCGAATTGGTGATGGGGAGGAGTGCTTTCTGTAGAAGGTCTCCACGGGTGAAGAGTGATCGGCGGCGGCAACAGGAGAAACCACACGGAAAACACAGGATCGAGGATGAAATAAATCGGGGGGCCATAGGCCCCCCGTCGACTTTTTTATAGCCAAGTCAAGCTATTTTGATACCTATTTGGGCACCAAGTGGACAAGAAGCAATCTATCTGCCGCACCTGCCACTCACTTCTTTGCGTGATCCTAATTCTTATGATGATGATGATGGCTGTCGATCAGGCCGACTAATTATTCGCCTTCAGGATGAGGCTCCCTTGCCGGTCTTTTGTCTTTGCTGGTGGACGCGCCCTTGGGGGGAACCTGGACGTCACGTTCTGGGTGGGACGCGGCCTTGGTGATGTCCGGATCGTCTTTTTCCGGGGCACCGGGCTTGGGGGGGACAACCACATCTCGTTCCGGTTGGGTAGCCGAATTCTTGATGGCATCCTCGGTCGCCTTATCAGCGGCGAAGCTTACAGACGCAACTCCCAGAAACAACAGACCAACACCTACCAACACCAGCAACAACTTAACATTAAACAACTTCATTTTCCTCTCCTCTCTTGGTTAAACGATAATTACTAGTTTCAACACGCTGCCACCATGGCTGATTAGGTCTAATCACCTAGAAATAAAGGGATTCCCAACCAGGGCAAGCAGGTTTCTTGACAAAATTTTAACCTGCGTTTCGTTATATCGGAACCATTGACCCGATCTCATCGGGGGAGAAAGTTGGGGAAAGGAACACTCGTCAGAATCCCTCTATATGCGACAATTCGTCAAAAATTTCTCGTGGTTGGATGGAACAACATAATCTGACAAAATGGTTGTTTTCTTGCTCCAGAACGGACCGACAGAGTGGGGGGCTATGGGGCGGCGACGACTTGCCGCGTGGCCGAATGATTTCCATAGGGACCGATTCAACCGCAAAAATCATGCTTTGTCAAGTAAAGTTTTTGACTAACCAGTGATCACCGGGCTGATCGGTATCTTCGACTCGGTCTGCCTCAGATGAGCCCTCCTCAGACCAGATTTCCCCAATTCGCCACCGGCGTCAACAGGTCCTCAAGCATTTTCAAAGTCACGGGCAATCGCTTCCGCCACGGCTAAGTCAGCCATAGTGGTAATCTTGATATTCCGATAGTCTCCAGACACCAGCTTCACCGAATAACCCAGACGGAAAGCCAGTTGAACGTCATCCGTGGCTGAGTTTGAGCCTTCGACTGCGGCCCGCGAGTGGGCTTCCTTAAGTATCCCAAAACGAAATCCCTGAGGTGTTTGGACGTTGAAAATTTCCTTGCGGTCGACCAGTCCGGTCAAGAATCCATCCTTACCCTGGATCAAAGTGTCGGTGGCCGGGACGACCACGTTGGTGACGCCGTGAATGGCCGTCTCGTCAATGGTCCGGTCAATCAGCGCCTGGGAAACAAACGGCCGGGCGACATCATGCACCAGCGTCAGGTCGTC
>JADFYC010000214.1 GCA_015233295.1 Deltaproteobacteria bacterium
GTAATGTCGAACTCAAAAACGGCCACCTTGACCACCTGGCCGTGGTTGTCTATAATCGGAGTGATGATGGAATCACTGACCATTCCCTGACGTTCGTCCTCACACCGGACTTGTTTTTTCTCGCGCAGCACGTCCTCGAATACGGCTTTTCTTCGGTCCCGTATTTCCGGAGGGAACAGGTCCCAAATGGACCGGTCGACGATGTCGGAAACCGGGCGGCCGAATCTCACCGCCAATGTCTCGTTGGCGTCAAGGCAACTGCCCTTGTCATCTAGCAAAAACGCCGCGGCATTAGGGATGTTGAGCAGAATCCGGGCGGTTTCCTCACTTTCCCGCAAAGCGGTTTCGGCCAATCTCCGGCGGCGTTGCTGAATCAGGAGCAGGACGATCAATGACGATTGTATCAAAAGAAAGGCAATAGCCCCGATGACATACTCGCGATAATCGGTCCACAACGAGGGAGGCCGGTTGACTACGATACTGCCTTTTGGCAAATTGGACTCGCTGATCCCCCAGCGGTTGAGCTGCCGCCAGTTTAATGTGGTTGCCGTAATAATTTTAAGGTTGGTCAGTGGGGCGGTGAGGGCATATTGACCATTCAAGATGTCGAGGGCCAGTTTCGCGGCCCGGGCGCCTTCAGCCCCATAGCTGATCATGGAACCACCGACTACTAAGTTGATGATCTGGTCATAGATGGCGAAAACAGGCGAGTTGGCCGTTTTAGTGATCACCTTGGCCATCTCTGCGGGGACGAAGGCCCGGCCGGTCTTGTCTCTGTAAAAAGCTATGTAGATGACGACGGTATCTGGTGGAAGGGAAGATATCCGTTGCAGCGTTTCTTCGTAGGTAAGCCTGCTGCCGTACTCAAACTCCAGTTTGTCGGCCCACGGGGCAAATTGCTTTTTAGCCTCACGTTCCCACCGCTGTTCGTCCTCACTGTTACCTAGCACGGTAAAAACTCGCCTGGTTTTAGGAAAAAGAGACACGGCCGTCTCCAGCGTCCCGGACATGTCTAGAATGCTCGGTATTTGAATGATTCGGCGGGGTGGTTCGACCGCCGTAATTGTGTCGGCCGAGAGAATGCTTAGAGTCGGCGCGGTTGGAAAAAGATCCTTACCTTCATTCAAGATGAAATCCCTGGCCAGGCCTTCAACTGTGATAATCAAGTCTATCTTGTGGTGGTCGTATTTCTGATGGAGTAAATCGAGAGAGTGCTGCCGATATTCCTTGTCGCTGTTGCGGATCAGGTCCAGGTCTTCAATATAGATATTTTTAGAAGGAAACCCGGCATGGTCCATGACGGACATAAATGCGTCCATATTTTTTCTATAGGCCGGCAAATAGTAGCTGGCTGAGTAGAGGACGAGTATGGCTTTAGAGGCGGCCGGAGACGGCATAACTGTCTGCGTTGGGGGCGCGGCCAGGCTCCCAATGACCGGGAAGGTCACAATTACCAACAACCCCGTGGCGATCAGGCAAGTCAGCCGCATGCCCCGGCTAATGGCTTTGATCACAACACTCATAGTTATACTCCTATTTTGTGGCCCGCCCCAGATAGGCGCTTCGACGGGCTGACCCAGCATCCAGGTACATTGGATTGACCTCACTTTGCCAATAGTTGACGAATAAGTTTGGCCAATCGGAGGACCTCAATCGGCTTCATCAGAAACCCCTTAATGCCTGTTTCGTGTATCTTCTCCTCGTTAAAGGTCTCGCTGTATCCGGTGCAAAGTATGACCGGTATTTCAGGACGGAGGGACATGATCTCCCTGGCCAGGTTATCGCCCGTCATATAGGGCATAGTCATGTCCGTAATCACCAGGTCATAGTCTTGGGGCGACGCTTTAAACATCTCCAACGCCTCCAGGCTGCTGGTGCTGGACGTAACCCGGTAGCCCAATCTAACCAATATGTTCTCGTGCGTGGCAATCAGTCCCGGTTCGTCGTCGACGAGTAGTACGCGTTCTGAGCCACGGGGTATCTCCGTGGTTACTTCGGTGATCTCCGCCGCTTTTACTCCTATGAATTTGGGCAGGAGAACGCTAAAAATGGACCCCTTACCCGGCTCACTATAAGCATTTACAGATCCGCCGTGGTGTTTGACAATACCATGGACAATGGACAAGCCCATACCGGTCCCTTTACCGATGTCCTTGGTCGTGAAAAATGGGTCGAAGATTCGGTCAATGACGCTTGGGGCGATTCCATGACCGGAATCTTGGACAGTCAGTTTGAGATAGGGTCCCGGTTTCAAATCCACGTATCGGGTGGCGGAATCGGCATCAAGGTGGAAATCAGTCAGCCCGATGTCTAAATTCCCGCCTTTCTCAGCCATAGCGTGGGCCGCGTTTGTGCCGAGATTGATCAAGACCTGGTGGATTTGAGTCGAATCTCCCAGTATAACTGCTTCTCCGACCGACATTTCTTTACGGATGACGACATTAGACGGTAGTGACGCCCGGAGAAATTTTATCCCTTCTTCGATAATCACTGATACATCCACTGGTTTCTTCTCGTGTCTTGACTGCCGGCTCAAAACCAAAATCTGTTGAACCAAGTCCCTGGCCCGTTTAGCCGACTTAAATATCTCTCCCAAGAATTCTAAATTGGCTAGACCCGATTTGGCATCATCAATGGCCAGTTGTGTATAGCCGAAGATGGTGCCTAGGATATTGTTGAAATCGTGAGCTATCCCTCCAGCCAGGGTCCCGATGGCTTCCATCTTTTGGGCCTGGCGAAGCAGAGCCTCCAGCCTGGCTTTTTCTTCTCCCGCGTTCACACGTTCAGTACAATCCCGGAACATGCCTAACAGGCTCTCTACCCCGCTGATATTTATTGGGGAGGAGAGTATATCGGCATAAAAGACTGAGCCGTCTTTGCGTTTTACAGGAATGTCCTGAATCAAGTCTATTTCGCCCCTGACCTGTTTCTCAAACAAATCTACGATGCGGATGAGGTCGGCTGCCGGATGAATGTCGAAGACACCTAATTGTTTTAGTTCTGCCCAGTTGTAGCCCAGCATGGCGCAGATCATCCGATTGGCCATAATAAATCTTTGGCTTTGCCTATCAGCCACGAGGAAGCCGTCCGGCGCTTCGTCGAAAATGATCCTAAAACGCTCCTCACTTTCCTTCAGCGCAGCCTCAGTTTGTTGGCGTTCCAGTTCTCCGGCGGCCCTCACAGCCACCAGTTTCAGGATTGACTCGGCCAGTTGGGGATTGTCCAGGACATACCGCCCGATGACTGCGATCAGGCCGATGGGTCTTCCTTCAGAACTCCACAGGGCGGTCCCGACGTAACTCTCGGCCGCCATCTCCTGCAGCGCTGCATCGTTGGGAAACAAATGGCGCACGTCCTTGGCGTACCAACATACAGTTTTTTCAACCACTTCTCCGCAAGGAGTGTCTTTCAGCGCATAAGAAATGTTATCCTCGAACCGACCGTTAGAATAGACAGCCAGCGTTTGGGCGGAAAGCTCGTCCCCCAGGAGCCTGTCTATGCAAACGAAATCCATCTCCAGACTTTGAGCCAAATATCTGGCCAGAGCTCTAAAAAAATCTTCGCCCGAGGCGATCCATCCATACTGTGACAGAAGAAATAAGGTGTCTTCGACGCGCTTACGCGTAGTAACGTCTATCACCGTGCCGATATACCGAATTTTATCGCCATGGTCGTCATATATCGGCTTGCCTCGCGACATTAACCAGCGAGAAGAACCGGGGCGATTCAACTTATATTCAACATTCAATTCAGTTTTGTCTCGGGCTGCTTCATAAACGCTCTTTTCCACGTTTTCTCTGTCATCGGGATGGATGGTCTCAATCCACAATTCATAAGACGGTGGTTTGGAGTGCGGTTCCAGTCCGTAGAGTTTCCAGATTTCATCCGACCAGGTGTTCCCATTGGTTGACAAATCCCACTCCCATATACCGGCGTTGGCCGCCTCCAAAGCCAGATGCAACCGCTCCTTGCTCTCCCGAAGAGCGTTTTCCGCCTGCCAGCGGTCCGAGATGTCGAATCCCAAAACAACCATCTTAACCACCCGGCCCTGATCATCTAAAATTGGGTTGATAATGGTGTCATGCACGCTCCCATCACGTTCATCTTCAAAACGGATTTGGTTTTTTTCATCCAGAGCCATATTGAAATAGGCTCTTCTTTTGGCGCTAACTTCAGGCGGGAAAACATCCCAAATAAGTCGGCCGACAATCTCGGAGATCGGAAGATTCATCCTATCAGCCAGGGTTTTGTTGGCATCTAGGAAAATCCCCTCGCTATTAATCAAAAAGGCTACAGCGTTAGGGATGTCAAGCAGCATCCGGGCTGTTTCTTCACTTTCCCGCAAGGCGGCTTCGGCCAATCGCCGCCGGCGTTTCTGGGCCAGCAACAGGGTTATCAACAGAAACTGAACCAGACATACGCCGCCCCCTTTGATGTCCGGCTCCCGTTGACCGATGAAAATGACCGTGACGTCATAAATGTGGTCCAGCCCGACTTACTGGTTGTCTGTGACCCGGCCAGATTAGATGAACGGGGATGCCGCGGCGCTCCGGACTTTGTGGTCGAGATTGTCTCTCCATCATCCCTAGACAGGGACCAAATTGAAAAGGCCGCCCTTTATGAACGAGCCGGAGTTAAGGAATACTGGGTCATCAACCTGATGGATCTGACCGTGACCATTCATCGGCTGAACGAGCATGGGGAATACGGCCTCCCGGTCACCCGTGAAGGAAAGGGAAAACTGGAGGTGGCCACTCTGCCCGGCCTGATGCTGGACTTAGATGCCGTCTTTGGCCCCAATGAAAAAAACAGACATTGAAATCGGCATGTTGGTCGGCCAAAATCAAATCATAAGGAAACACACATGGCTAATCTGGCTCATGCGAATAAGCTGTTGGAAGGAGTGGTTAGTTGGAACGCCTGGCGAAATGAATGTCCGGACATCAAACCGGATCTGGAAAGATTGATCGTCAGCCCAGAAACCTGCCGGGAAACTCCCCTGTGGAATGCCCAAACCAGTTTGATCGATTTGCGCGGGGCAAACCTCAGCGGAGCCAATTTACAAAACTCGAAATTCAAATCCGTCGGGCTGTCTCGGGCCAATCTGGAACAGGCCGATCTCCGGGAAGCCCGGATAGAATGGACCGACCTTCGGGAAACCAATCTCCAGCAAGCTGATCTGACCAGCGGATATTTAGAAAAGGTAAATTTGCAGCAGGCCGATTTGCAGCAGGCCAAATTAACTGAAGCCCGGTTGGACATGGTCGGCCTGGATCAGGCTAATCTCAAAAAAGCCGACCTGGCCAGGGCCACCATCGTCAAGGTCAAAATGAAAGGCGCTCAACTGCAGAAAGCTGATCTCGCCTCCGCCTACCTCCAGGAAGTGGACTTAACCGGAGCGAACTTAGAAAAAAGCGTCCTGCGGAAGGCCCGGCTGGAAAAGGCCGACTTAACCAAGGCCAACTTGACCGGGGCCGACCTGTTCTCAGCCAGTTTACCGGGTGTGATCTTAACGGCTACCTGCCTGAAAGAAACCGACTTAGAAGGCGCCGATCTGAGAAGCGCCGATCTACGGGCCGCGGATTTTAGAGGAGCCCATGTCACTGATCTCAAATACAATCGCTGGGCCAGGTATCGGGGCATTCGGCTGGATGGGTGCTACGGCAGCCCCCGGTTCGCCAGATTTTCCAATGATCAGGAATACATAGAAGAATTCAGAGGAGAGGGACGCGGGCTGAGGTACTGGTTCGTTTATCTGCCCTGGTTGATTTCATCTGACTGTGGCCGATCTATTTTGCTCTGGGCCGGCTGGTCAGTGATACTGGCCATGAGTTTCGGTTACCATTACTATACCCTGGGACCGGCGCATTTCGAGATTGCCCATTTACCTTTTTCCGAGTCCACCATGATCTACCACAGCCTGGTTACCTTCACGACCCTTGGTTTCGGCGATATTGTTCCAAAAACGACCTATGCCACGTGGTGGGTCTTAGCGGAAGTCCTGATCGGCTACGTCATGCTGGGTGGTCTGATCGCCATCTTCGCCAACAAGCTGGCCCGCCGGAGTTGAAACGTTTGAAGATGATGGCTGATCAGCGGCTTCAAGCGGTTGACACTATGATAGATTATGTAATTATTGATAGATACATGGACCCAACCACTGGTGCCCCCCGCAGCCGGAGGCGTCGAAAAAGGATAACCATGAGTGCTGTAATCAAAGCCATTAGCCGGAGCGTGCGGCTGACTTGCCTGATCACCATGGGGTTGTTGGGAGTTGTGACCTTCCCGGCCAACGAGAGCCTGGCCGCACCGCCAACTCAGACTTCTCCCACGTCCACCGTCTCCGGCAAGCGTATTTTGATT
>JADFYC010000215.1:0-1591 GCA_015233295.1 Deltaproteobacteria bacterium
GGAAGGGTCCTGTGCGGCCTATTATAAATATTCTGTGAATTAACGGCCGGTGAATAGGGGTATATTTAATGATGGATTAATATCCAAACGTCGAATAGTTACCCTGAGGTCAGCAAAATGCCGCCCTAAGGCGGAATTTATTCCGGCAGCGGCAACGAGAGGAAGTGCAACGAAGCGAGGCTGAAGTGTGTTAACATTTGACCAATTACCCGGCCCTGTGGGATACTAAGACCATGGGGCCTTTTAATTGGCTAAGGCCTGGGCAAGTGATGACGGCGGCTATTTTCTTTGTTTATCGACTATTCATCTTGACCTGAGCTAGAGGAACGATATAAAATCGATCAATCAAGATCGCAGGATAATGATCAATGACAAAATCAGGTACCCGAGGTTCCGACGAAGCTTTTTATCGCCTGGCCAAGACCGCCACGGAGGCCATTTTGAAGCTGGTGGGGGTGGCGCCGGCGGATCAATACCGCATTCACGCCGACACATTGAAGAGCAAAAGGATCTCTCCCGATATCGTGGCGATTCCTGCGACCGGGGTTGGTGATATTGTTATTATGGAATTTCAGGGGTATCATGATCCATACATTCGGTATCGGGTGGCGGCTGCGGCCGTCCTGTATTGCATTCAAGAGCAGAGGTCGTCGGCCCTTCTTCCAGCCATTATTTTTACTGAGCGATCCTTCCGCAACACCGCCTTACAGCTTAATATCTCTGACACTACCGGTCATTATCGGCTATGTGGTGAGTTTCGAGAGATCGTCTTGGAGGACTATACAGAAGGGCAACTCCTGGCCCTTGATCCCCGGTTGGTGGTACTTGTTCCTTATACCTGTCCAACCAACATGGACAAGAATGAATTGGAACTAAGGGTTCACGGTTGGGGTGACCTGGTTCGGGAACTCTATCCTCAGGAGCAGTCCCACGCCCAGGTTGATCTCCTGGCCTTATTTCTGCTGAATAGATTTCGTCATCTGACCAGAGAGGAGGTTGTGACTATGCTAAATTTTGACTTAGCCGATACTGCCGCAGGCCAAGATCTCATTAAATTAGGTGTCAAGCAGGGCGTTAAGCAAGGCGTTAAGCAGGGTGTCCAAAAGGGCCTGGCGCAGGGCAGGCTGCAAAAGACCCGAGAAGATGTAGTCAAGATATTGGAACTCCGATTTGGCCGGGTGCCTCAGGAGGTCATTGATGTTACGCAGGAACTGGCCGACCTGGGTCGACTCAACGCCTTGCTGAATCGAGCCGTACTGGTCAGGGATATTGATGAATTTGTGAAAGCCTTACACCAACCCCAAGGTTAAGTAATTGAGCTGGGTTATCGATGCTCCACCTCCTCCGGTAAATCATGTGGCTGAAATAGAAAATTGTTGGAGCCAGCCTTAACGGTCCCAGCCGGTCAACCAGGGCCGTATTCGAAACACTCAATCCTTAGCTGATTTTATTAGAAAGTGAAGCATTACAGAATATGAACCAAAAGAAAGAATACATCACGTTGGATCACGGCAGCGGCGGCATAGCCACGCATCAATTGATCAGCCGGTTATTCTTGCCGGAATTTAAAAATGACTGGCTCGCGCCATTA
>JADFYC010000215.1:1660-6347 GCA_015233295.1 Deltaproteobacteria bacterium
GATTTTTTTCCCAGGTGGTGATATTGGGAGCCTGTGCATCCACGGGACGGTGAACGACCTGGCCGTGATGGGGGCGACACCGCTGTATCTTAGCGCCGGGTTGATTGTGGAGGAGGGATTTCCGTTAGATGATCTGCGGACCATCGCCGCATCCATGTCGGCCGCCGCGGCTGAGGCGGGAGTGAGCATTGTCACCGGTGACACCAAGGTGGTCAGCCGGGGTCAGGCGGATGGCGTGTTTATTAATACCGCCGGGTTGGGGACGATTCCGGAAGGGGTCAAGGTATCCGGGGCCCTGGCCGAACCTGGAGATGACGTGTTGATCAGCGGCCCGGTGGGTGATCACGGCACGGCGGTGTTGCTGACCAGGGAAGGGCTGGTTTTTGATTCTCCGATCCGGAGTGACTCGGCGCCGTTGAACGGCCTGGTCGCGGCGATTCTGGAGGTCAGCCGGAATATCCATGTGTTCCGGGATCCGACCCGGGGCGGATTAGCCACGACCCTGAACGAGATTGCCCTGGCGTCCCAGGTGGGCATCAGGCTGGAGGAAACGCTGATCCCCGTTCGGCCGGAGGTGGCCGCGGCCTGCGAACTCCTGGGCCTGGATCCTTTGTACGTGGCTAATGAGGGTCGGCTGATCGTCATTGCACCCCACTCCGAAACTGCGGGCATCCTCACGGCCATGCAGCAACATCACTATGGTGGTGGGGCCACAGTCATCGGGACCGTCACCGCCGATCATCCCGGCCGGGTATCCATGAAGACCACCATTGGCGGCACCCGTCTGGTGGATATGCTGGTCGGAGAATCCCTGCCTCGGATTTGCTGACAGTTGCGTGTTGCTCGTTACTTGTTGCATGTTACTGGTTTCGTATTGAGGGTTACGACATAATGTCTTTGAGTTAAGGGCCAGGCATGGAGTGGGCTGCCGCCGAGCCACAGTCCTGGTCGGATTTCCGTTGCCCGCTTGGTCAACCCTTCGCCCAAAAGAAACAAAGGTGACGCTGTGATCAAAATATTCATGCTGAATCCACCCTATGTGGCCGGGTTCTGCCGCTCGGCCAGGTGGGCGGCCAAGTCTCGGGGCCGGGTGCAGCGGCACCCTGATGGAATGCTGATTGCGGCCGCGGTGCTGGAGAGGGCCGGATTTGAGGTCACTTTTGTGGACGGGGCGGCGCTAAACCTGACCCAGGCCCAGGTGGCCGCCCGGCTCAAGGGCACTCGACCCCAACTCACCGTGATCCACACCACGACTCCCTCGATCTACAATGACTTGTCCTATGCCGCCCAGGCCAAAGAGGTTTCCGGTGGAATAACGGTGTTGATTGGTCCCCATGTGACGGCCTTGCCCGAAGAGACCATCTTGATGGGGCATCCCGGGGTGGACTTCATCGCCCGGGGGGAATATGACCAGACTCTGCTGGAGATGGCCGAATCCCTGGCCGGGGTGGAAACCACGAACCGGAATGAGATGTTGGATCGGCTCCGGCACATCCCCGGCCTGACTTACCTGGATGCCGACCGCCGGGTCGTCCATAGTCACGACCGGACACCTTTGGACGTCAACTGGTTACCCTTTCCAGCCTGGCATCACATCCGGCCGGAGGGGTAGCAGGACGCGGGGAAACGGTTTCCTTTTCTGACCCTGATTTCCGGGCGGGGGTGTCATGGGGGGGGCCCCTTTTGCCGTGACGTGAAGCTCATGGAAGGCCGTAAGTTGCGGATGCGTCGCCCTGACCTGGTGGTGGATGAAATGGCCTCGGATCTGCAACAATTCCCGAATCTCAAGGAGATCATGTTCGAGACGGACACGTTTACCGCCATCGGAAGCCACGTCACCGGGGTGTGTCAGGAAATTTTGAGCCGGTGTCTGAAGATCACCTGGAGTTGTAATGCTCGGGTGGACATGGACGTGAAGCTCATGCCGCTGATGAAGCGGGCCGGGTGCCGGATGCTCATGGTCGGGTTTGAATTCGGTACTCAGGAGGCCCTGGACGCGGTTAAGAAGGGCACCACCTTGGAACAGGCGCGGCGTTTTGCCCAGGCGGCCAGGCGGGCGGGCTTAATCATTCATGGTTGTTTCATGATCGGCGCCCCCGGCGAAACTCGGGAATCGGCCCTTAAGACCATCGAATTCGCCCAGTCGTTGCCGATGGACACAGTGCAGTTTTCCGGCATTTGCACCTACCCCGGCACGGAAATGTACGACTGGGCTAAAAAACGGGGCTATTTGATTCCCCAGGATTGGACCGAATGGGTCGGCCCCGACTGCGAACAGGTCACACTCCTCAGTTATCCCCAGTTGTCCAAACAAGAGATCGATCAGTTCATCGACCTGGGGCTGAAGCGGTTTTACCTCCGACCGACGCAGATGATCAAGATGGTCGCGGCAATCAGAAGCTTCGAGGACCTGAAACGTAAACTCTTCGGGTTGAAGGGGTTCGCTGATTATTTTGTCGGGAAGAAATGAGGCGCCATGCCGGGCGCCAAATTGAATCCCGTCACCTCTTAGTCCACCAGCATCAGGCAGAATAGATTTCGAGGATCGCCTTTTTGTTTAAGAGGTTCTATGGGGAAGCCGTTGGTCCGGGCCGTTTGATAGACGTCGATGCCGCAAGCTTCCATGGACGGCCTGGCCTTCATGGCAAAATTGCATGGCGCCCCGGTTAAGCTGGAGCATTCATCACACAAGTGGCAGGGACCGGCCAGAAAGACAAAGGCCTTGTAATAGCCATCCTTAAACATCTCCCCTTCCAAGGTCACCAGATGTTCGAGAAAAGAAATGGATTTTTCCCTCCGATTTTTTCCATCTTCCTCCCGCAACTCCAGATGAAATAACAGGGCGCGACTATATTCATTCAATACGGCTCGGGTTTGGTCGGGGCTGGGCGAGTGCGGCGGGCAAGAATACCCGCGGCCATAACCGGGACACCCATATTGACACTTCCACCGGACCCAGTCGGAGGTGACCACATCATCCGGCAAAATCTGCTTCACGCCGGCCCCGAAGGTTTCTATTGTCGAGTGGCAGTATTTATCGAATTCACTCTCCCACATAATTCACTCCAAAGTTTAAATAAAATTTCATGTCCAAGAAAGACCGGCTGCCTTCACTATTTAGGATGCCGGAACCAGGGGACGGTTTTTAAAATTTGCGCTGCCCCGAAACCAATTGGGCGACCATGATGCCGTTGTCTTTCCAGAAGATGGCCAGGGCAGTGGGTATGGCCACCTGGGTGATCATGTATCTGGTTTTATCTTTTTCGAAGCCCGTGCCGGGGAGGAAGAATTGGATATTTTTGTTGGCCGGGCGGGTGGATCCCCAGAGTTTAGATGTGGTTTCCGTGTACTGAATGGATAATCCGTTCAGCAGCTTAGATAAGGCGGCTTCCGTTTGGTCCTCTGGTAAGATGCTGATCACATTGATATGTTTCTCATCTAGCAATTCTTTTTCGCTGGGTGTGACGTTGTCCAAATAGATCAGAAAATCTTGCCCGCTATATTTTAGAGACAGTGTCTTGGACGTTGGTTGGGCCTTATCCGGAGCAACTTCGCGGCCATCTAAAGACACCACGGGGTTGCCCCGCCGATAGGGAACCCGGATGAAGTCTAAGAAATCGCTGAGAGCAACCATAGGTGAGTCGGTCTTGACTATAGGACATTTGTAACCCAGATCCTTGATCGGTTCGGGTGGAAGGATAAGACCGTTTGGTAAGAAATCAAGTACCTTGATATTATGCCCTTTAAGATAAAGGACGACGTAGGGAGCGGTTCGCTTTGATTTATCCGAAATGAAATTAATCACAAAAATGGGGTCCGCCGGAGTTGGATCGGGCACCTTGGAGACCACCGCATCTCCATTCAGGGTCATCCTGATTTCCCGGTCCAGTGTGAAAGGGCGGCCTCCCTTGTTAAGCTCAACGTATCCTGCTTCTTCAAATGTTTGGTTTAAACAAGCCTGGAGATCGGGATTGGAACCGAACTTGATCAACCGGTAGGAACCAGACTGGGCATTGATTTCAGCGAATTCTTCCGGATGCAGTTGATTCAAAAAATCCAGAATCACCTTGCGGCCCGAAGATAATTCTATAATTGGAGAGATAGAAGCATCGATCACCAGCCGTTTACCATCTTTTTGGAGCAGCCGGCGTTCTCCAGAAATGACCATGTTGTCTCCTAAACTGCGGAATATCATGGCAAGATTATGGATTAATTCGGCCAGCCCTTTTTTCTCCTTCGGGCCGGGGGGGGGCAACCGGTTGGGCGACAGGAGCAGGCCTGGAAGGCGCCGAACCAGCCGCGGTGGTTCTTTCTTCGGTTCGGGTTTCGGTCCGGGTCGGAGCGGTCGGTTGCGCCATAGGGGCAGGCCCGGAAGGCACTGAAACAGCAGCGGTGGTGGTCTCTCCTGAGGCTTTGGTCGGTGGGGCCGCGGGAGACGCCGTTTCTTCCATCTTTTTGGACGGGACCGGGCTTAAATCTTTCGCTGTAGCTGGGCCGTCATCCTTCTTGACATATTCGGGCAGAAAAATCATTTCTCCAGACATGAAGTTGGTCGTGCCCTCCCGGACCGGATTCAGCTTATGGAAGTCTTTGAGGTAATCTTGATATCTCATCCCGGCCGGGAGACTGGCGTCGGCCTTCATGAGACTGACCAGGGTATCGCCGTCTCTCACAATATGGGCCCGTT
>JADFYC010000216.1 GCA_015233295.1 Deltaproteobacteria bacterium
GGAACGGCCAGTTCAGGGATTCTTTTAAGCGCCTCCTGGGCAAGGAAGTCGTGGGCCGCGGCCATAATCCCGGCGGTTCGGACCAGGGTGGCCGTTATGTCCGGATTGAAGCTTTCCTTCAACAAGGGCAGCAACCTCGCCCGGACCCTGGCCCGGAGATATTTTTCATTCCGATTGGACACGTCTTCGGCATAACTCACCCCCTGGGAGCGGAGATAATCCAGCACCTCCGCCCTGGTGCTGCCGATAATCGGCCTGACCACCGTCCCGTCCCGCACCGGAGGGATACCGGCCAGACCGGCCGGACCGGAGCCGCGGATGAGCCGCATGAGCACTTCCTCCGCCTGGTCGTCAGCCGTGTGCCCTACCGCTATCTTGTGTCCTCCCTGGGATTGTCTGATTTCCTCATAGAACTCGTACCTGACCTGCCGGGCGGCCTCTTGAATGCCCAGATTCCATTGTTTAGCCGCGGCAGCCACATCCATCCGTTTACCAAAGAAAAGGAGCCCCAGATCCTCGGCCGTGGTTTGCACCATCATCATTTCCGCCTCGGCCTCGAGACGCAGCCCATGATGCAGGTGACAGACGACCAAGCTGATCCCATGGACCGACTTAAGTTCGTTTGAGGCATGGAGCATGGCCGTAGAGTCAGGTCCGCCGGAGACTCCCGCGATGACTGTCTCACCTGGCCGGAGCATTCGAAAGAGTTGGATAGTTTCGGCTGTCCTGGCTATAAATGGGTGTCGAGGCATATCAGGTCTTAGACGACGCCTTTCCCGGCTTTTTGAATACGTTTAAGCCGACTTTTTCTTCCCGCTCGGGGATAGGGGCATTCCCTTCAGTCGAGGCAATGATAATGGTCTTACCTGATGAAGAGGGACCGAATTCCTGGGTCAAGTCCACCTTAATGGTCAAGATGTTGTCTACCACAGTCATTTCAACATTTTTCATTTCGCACCTCCATGCTTTATGATGTAGAATTATTCTTACGCAAGTAAAAAGGGAATCAGATTCTCTGGATTGACCCAGACCTATGGTATCATCTTTTACAGGTGCCCAAAGATAAAGTCAAGCGGATGTTGGACAACCGACCGAGCTCCCCTGCGCAGTCCCGGCCGCCGAATGCCCCTGGTTGTGTTGCGGCGGGATGCTCCTACCCAATCAGCTTCTTAATTAGATTCTTAGTATCGGACGTCCATCCGTATCGTTAATGGGGTATTAAGTCGGTATTAAGAAAATTTTATGCCATATATTATGCTGTTTAATTTTGATAAAGTGGTCTTTAACTCAGGTTTAAGGAGACCTGATATATTCTGATAACGGCCATGGATTATAGTCGATAAGAAAATATTGCATTTTTGTTCCAATTTATTTCCTTTTTGTGATATGGAGAATTTTGAGTCGCCGAATAGTACATCAGAGAGGGCCGCTGATGTGTTGAATAGACAACATAGGCTAACTAATCAATAAGATGGACCAAATGATAGGCGGCCTGCTCAGCCCCATAAGGGCTGACGCTCACCTGTCTAATGAGGTGTAAAGATGGATGGCATCGAGTATGGTCTGAATAGGGTGCTGATGGGCCGGGTACCCCAGGGCAGCGATTTGCTGGAATTTTTGACCCAATTATGCCGGGAAAAAAAACTTTCTTTGGGAATAATCTGGGCTTTAGGAGCGGTAACCCAGGCTAACATCGGCTTCTATGATCAGGTGGAAAAACGTTATTACGATGTTATGTTTGATCGGGAATTGGAATTGACCGCGTGCCAAGGGAATATTTCCTTGAAAGATGGCGCGCCGTTTGTCCATCTCCATGCCACCTTTGGCGACCGCGATGGGAGCACCTTTTCAGGACACGTGATGGCGGGGACCAATATCTTCGCCTGTGAGTATACCATCATGGAACTGACCGGAAAGCCATTGGTCCGCGCCCTTGACCCGGCCACCGGACTTTTCCTGTGGCGACCATAAAAAAGAATTATGCTTAAACCGGCATAATCGGCCAACTTTAGGTTGAAAACGGAATTGACGCCAATTATGACCACGTCAGGCGCGTCTGGTCATAAGACATACGAGGTGGCGGATGAATGTCGACGTGACTACCGAACCGGTGCACATCCTTCTGGTGGAAGACAACGAACACGACCGGGCGGCTTTTCGCCGGGTGATTAAGAGATGTCGAGTGGCTCACCGCATAACGGAAGTGGAGAAAGCCGAGGACGCCTTAGCCTTACTTGAAAAATCTTCATCCATCTTCGATATCGGTGTAATCGACTATCAATTGCCCGGGATGAACGGCTTGGAGCTCTGTCGCAAAATACGCGATAAGGGGTTTTCATTTCCGTTGGTTATGCAAACCGGCTCGGGGTCGACGAGCCTGGCCGTGGCGGCCTTAAAATCCGGCGTTAATGATTATTTGGTCAAGGACCCTCAGGAAACCTACCTCAATGCTGCTCAGGCCGTCCTGTCGGAATTGATTGACCGGAGCCGAGACCGCGTGACCAGACAACACATTGAAAAAACAATAGAATTAGCCCAATATTCGCTGGATATGGCTTCCGATGCAGCCTTTTGGATTGGCCCGGATGGGCGTTTCAGTTACGCTAACCGAGCTGCCTGCACCTCACTGGGGTACTCCCGAGAGGAATTGCTCACCATGGGCGTATCTGACGTCAACCCGGATTTTCCAGCCGAAATGTGGCCAGATCATTGGATAAAAATTCAAGAGCACGGCTGCTTAACCCACGTCACCCGCCATCGGAACAAAAATGGCCGGATATTTCCGGTGGAAGTGAAGGTCAACCACTTCGCCTTTGAAGGCCGGGAATACAACCTCGCTTATGCCCGGGACATCTCCGAGCAGCAGCGAGCGGAAAACACCCTGCGGGAAAGCGAGGAGAAATACCGGATATTAGTCGAACGGTCTTTGCAAGGGATCGTGATCATTACCGGTAAATTTCCTCAGATTGTTCTCGCCAACCCGGCGATGACCGCAATATCCGGCTATACCATCGAGGAGTTGACTTCCTTGCCGTCGGATGGTCTGTACGGATTAATCCATCCCGAAGATCGACCCACCGTGATGCAACGCTACCTCAACAGCACCAAAGAAGGGCAAGAACTCGGCAGCTACCAGTTTCGGCTGATCCGGAAAGACCAGGAGGTGCGCTGGTTGGAAGCCTTTGTCTCCCGTTCCGATCACGATGGCCGGCCGGCGTTCCTGACTACCTTTGTAGACATAACAGACAGTAAACAGGCCGAGCAGACGCGACAAGAAAGTGAAGACCGTTACCGGGCGATCGTCAATGATCAAGACGACCTCATCTGTCGTTCCTCGAAGGAAGGTAAAATCACTTTTGTCAATCAAGCCTTTTGCCGGTTCTTCGGACAGGCGCCGGACGACTTGCCCGACCGGGTGGTGTATCCATATATCTCAAATGAAGACGCCCGGCAGTTTGAAACTCGCCTGGCTTCACTGGACCCGGAAAATCCGCTGATGACCATTGAACATCGAGTGGCCGGTTATGATCAGACCAAGACCAAATGGCTGAAATGGGTCGTCAGAGCCTTGTTCGACGACCAGGGCCGAATTGTCGAATTCCAATCGGTGGGCCGGGACATCACCGAACGCAAGTTAGCCGAGACCGGATTAAAACGGGAAATGGCTAAATTAAAGGCCATATTCGGCGCCATCCCGGGGCTGATTAACGTAATTGACACAGATTATCGAATCGTTGACATAAACCAACGGCTTGTCGATACCTTCGGGTTAACCAAAAATGAGGTCATTGGGCGGAAATGCTATGAAGTTATCAAGGGCCAAACAGACATCTGCCCGGAATGTCAAGCGCCCGAGGTACTGGTCACCGGACAACCCAACACCCGCCTATCCGCTCCCCAGGAATACCAGTTAACCGGTCATTTCTTAAAAATAGACACTGTGCCCATCTTTAGCGGGGACGGTAAAATACAAGGAGCCCTGCAGTTATCCATTGACATCACTAGATTAAAAGAAACGGAAGACGCCCTGGAAAAAGCCCGCCAAACGGCCGAGGCGGCCAATCTGGCCAAGAGTGCCTTCCTGGCCAATATGAGCCACGAAATCCGGACTCCGTTGAATGGTATTATTGGGATGACCGACTTGATGCTGGGGACTAATTTAAATCCCGAGCAGTTAAATTATCTCCGTTTGATCAAGGCCTCGAGCGATGCCCTATTTATCGTGCTCAATGACGTCCTCGATTTCTCCAAAATCGAAGCCGGAAAACTGGATATCGAATCCATAGATTTCCAGTTACGGGACAGCCTGGCCGAGACCATGGCTATCTTGGCGGTTAAGGCTGATGAAAAAGGCCTGGAACTGGTTTATACCATCAACCCTGACGTCCCTGACCTGCTGGTCGGGGATCCCGGCCGGTTGCGGCAAATCATTCTGAATCTGATCAGCAACGCCATTAAGTTCACCAAACAGGGAGAAGTGGTCTTGGAAGTAGAGACTACCTCCAAGCAAGGGGACGAAGTCACACTTCTGTTCCGGATAACGGACACCGGCATCGGGATATCTCCGGACGCCCTGGAAAAAATCTTTGTCCCCTTTGCCCAGGCCGACAGCACCACCACTCGGCTTTATGGCGGCACCGGCTTGGGGTTGGCCATCTCGTCCAAATTGGTGGAGATAATGGGTGGCCGCATCTGGGCTGAATCGAAGTTGGGCCAGGGTAGCACTTTCCTCTTTACCATTCGCTTTGGCCGGCCCGCGGGCCGCACCATCCCGGCCAACATACTTTACTTTAATCGATTACAGGGGTTGCGAGTACTGGTCGTTGACGACAACACGGCCCACCGACAGGCCATTCAGGAAACATTAACGAGTTGGCACGTCCTACCATTCTTGGCGGACAGCGGTCCCCGGGCGCTAACCTTGTTTTCCCACCCCCCCGAGAGTCAGAACAACTTTGCCGTGGCCATTCTGGACGCCCATATGCCGGGAATGGACGGTTTCGAACTGGTGGAAAGGATCCGGGAACTACCTCAACATAAGAACATGCCGTTGATTCTGCTTAGTTCCAGGACACCCCGAGACAATGTAACCCGGTGCGAAGAATTGGGTCTGACCTGCCTGACCAAACCAGTCAGGGCTTCCGATTTGCTGGATGCCATGTTGATGGTCTTGGGTGTTCCTCTGCCAGATGGAAAACGGGGGGAGCTACTAAAGGCCGGCCAGACTCCGCAGGAAACCAGGCGAGAACGGCACATCCTAATAGTTGAAGACAATCCCATAAACCAGGAATTGGCCAAAGTTATGTTGGAAAAAAGAGGCCACACCGTTGTCCTGGCCGAAAATGGGATCGAAGCCATCGCGGCCTATGAAAGGGAATTCTTCGACGCGATTTTGATGGACATCCAGATGCCTCAGATGGATGGATTTGAAGCCACTAAAATAATTCGAGAAATGGAAAAAATATCCGGAAACCGGATAACCATTGTGGCCATGACGGCCCATGCCATGAAGGGGGACCGGGAACGCTGCCTGGCCGCGGGGATGGATGAGTATGTGACCAAGCCGCTGACTCAGGAAGACCTTTGTGGGGCGGTAGAAGCCGCATCTCCAACCCCGCCCGAACTCAAGACGCTTACCTTTGGGACATCCTTCGAAGAAGACGTCATGGACTGGAAAGCCTTCCTCAATCGTTGCTTAGGCGATCATAGGCTAATTCGAAAAGTCATCACCGTTTTCATCGCTAATTACCCAAAATACCTGTCCGATATTCGTCTAGCCATCGACCGCGACGATTGCCGGGAAGTCAAGCGGACGGCCCACTTCCTCAAAGGCGCCCTGGCCAACTATTCCGCACACAAATCCCGCCGGGTCGCCGCAGCTCTGGAAAAAATGGGGCAAGATCACGATTTGACCCAAGCCCGGGGAACCTACGATCTGCTGGAAAAAGAGATTGCCCAACTAATACCGGTCATGTCGGACATCCTGTCCATGGATTAAGCGGACCTCCCGAGCCGTCTTTCCACCGTTTTCTCAAACATTACCAGGCCGATTTAAACGAAATCGGCGCGGTTAAAATCCGCGTCCCTAAGGATAAACTTTACCTTTTACCTTATTTATGATAATATTGAAAGATTAGACGGTTTGTTAGACAAATACCGGGCCCAGTTCTCGATCACCGGACGATTTACCATTCATGAATGATGGACCCGTAACTCGCTACCCCTGTAATCGATTAAAGTAAAGTATGTTGGCCGGGATGGTGCGGCCCGCGGGCCGGCCAAAGCGAATGGTAAAGAGGAAAGTGCTACCCTGGCCCAACTTCGATTCAGCCCAGATGCGGCC
>JADFYC010000217.1 GCA_015233295.1 Deltaproteobacteria bacterium
GGAGTTGCCTTTCAGTTGCGGGGAATCTCAAATTGAGGGCGGCATTCTTCCGGAACCTCAATTCATTTAAGTAGACAACATCTCCACCATTGCGTTTGATAAGCAGTGTTTCCGCCGTATTAGAAGTGGTGGGCCACGACTGGATGAGAGGGTAAAGAAACAGGGCGGGATCGATTCGGAACAGCATCACCCCGGCTATCCGTCCTCCGGTTCCATCTGTAACCGTTAATAGGGTTAGAAGATCAAGAAAAATATTTGAATCAGGCCCACTTTTCATCCGTTGCAGAGGAGAAAAAACGGTGTCGCCACTCTTTAGCACCTCACGGGCTAACCCCAACGATAAGTCACCCACGGCCTCATTGTTCGGCCTACTGGAAAGCCGGACTATTTGTTCGGGATCAATAATGAAGATGTTATGATAGCGATTGGTCTGTTGCAGGGTATTAAGCCGCCGGAGTATACGGGACCGGTTTTCATCTACGGGAGCCCCATCCTGCAACCAATGTTCGACAGCCCGGGCCAGAAAAGAATCTTTTCCAGCCATGACGGCGTCACCTCTTCTTTCTGCTCGCCAATTTACAATCTGGGACACTTTAAGATCAGCCACCGTCATCAGCTCTTTATGGATATGTTCTGTAATGGATTTCTTCTGAAAATAGAAGACCAGATATCCGGCCCCGCCGATGACCAAGGTCAGCAGGAGAAGTAACGGTATGGCCGCCCCAAAAAAATTCTTAGGCGCCGACCCCGGCAACTTAACTTGGTTATTGTTCATGTCTGATCTCCAAGTTGTCCCTTGGCAAGCTAGTGAAAACCTTTCGCTCGGAATGACTGACGTTCAGCTCCGGAAGAAACCTTTAGGGATAAACGCGTTCAATTCGTTTGCGAAAAGTTCTACTTCCCCGACTAATTGATCAAAAATTTCATTGGCCTGGTCCAACTGCTCATTCCGGCCCTTGATCTCCAATTCTAAAGCCAGGTTACCCGCTCTTTGGGCCGAAAGATTGACTAAAACTCCTTTAAAAAAATGGGCGGAATTTCTTAGTTCGGCAGAATTATCGGAATCAATCGCTTGGTGAATAACATTAAGATATTTTTTATAGTTATCAATAAAATGAGCCACAATTTCAATAGCCAACTCCACCTCATTGGAACAACGAGCCATAAAGGATTTTTTATCGAAAACCTTGGCCGGCCCAAGATGTTCTCCGAGTTGTTTCGCTTTGTCCGGTTCCTGAGCTAAAGACTCGATGTACCTTATGGCGCCTCCAGGATTTATCGGTTTGGTCAGATAGCCGTCCATCCCGGCCGCCAAACAGCGTTCTTGGTCACCTTTCATGGCATAAGCCGTCATGGCGATAATGGGGATATGATCTCCCGTCAACTGCTCCTTTTCCCTGATTTTTTCTGTGGCGGTGATTCCATCCATAACCGGCATCTGGACATCCATCAGCACCAGGTCAAAAGTCAGCGCGGCCAATGCACCCAGGGCTTCAACGCCGTTATTGACTATGGACACATTGTGACCTCGATTCTCCAACATCACCTGGGTCAGCCTTTGATTGACGGGATTATCCTCGGCCAAGAGAATATTCAGCTTCATCCGGCTTTCTTTTAGAGAATGACGTGTCACCAGTTGTTCTTGACCAGAGTCAGGGGGTGGGGACCCCAGAACGGTCAGGATGGCATCCAACAGGTCCGAATGCCTCACCGGTTTGGTCAAATAGGCCGATATGCCCGATTTTTTGCATAAGCCGGCGTCTCCTCTTTGAGTGGCTGAAGTAAGAAGGATAATTTTAATGTCGCTATGATTAGGATTGTCCTTGATTTTTTTAGCTAGTTCAAATCCGTCCATTTGGGGCATATGTAAATCGAGAATGGCCAGGAGAAATGGTTCGTTATTTTCATTAGCCTGGCCCAGGAGACCCAAGGCGACGAAACCATTGTCCACCAGCGCGGGCTTTATTCCCCAGCCGCTTAACATCTCATTTAGAATCTGTCGGCTGGTGGCATTATCATCAACGACTAAGGCGCTTAACCCTTTCAATTTATCAAATTCTATGGGCGTTGTTTCGGCTGCTTCCTCATCAGGGAGGCCAGCCCGAATATCAAATTGAAATGTGCTCCCTTTTCCTACCTCCGACTCGACCCAAATCTTGCCACCCATCATGGCCACGAACCTGGAACATATGGTTAACCCCAATCCTGTTCCACCATATTCTCTAGTGGTGGAGCTGTCCGCCTGGGTGAACGGTTCAAATATTTTCCGGATCTTGTCCTTTGGAATACCGATACCGGTATCTCTGACGCTGAAATGAAGCACAGTTTCGTTATCTGTCTGAGAAGATGACTCAACTTCTAGAACCACCTCTCCGGCGTCGGTGAATTTAATGGCATTCCCGATAAGATTCAGGATCACCTGTCTTATTCTGACTGGATCGCCCAGTAACCTATCCGGAACATCCGGCTTAATCCGGTAGGCCAGCTCCAACCCCTTTTCATGGGCCTTGACGGCTAAGGTTTTCATCATATTGCCCAGGCTGTCCCGTAACCTGAAACTGATATTATCCAGATCCAATCGTCCGGCTTCGATCTTAGAGAAGTCAAGAATATCATTAATAAGAGAGGCTAAGGCATCGGCAGAAATTTTGATCATACCCAGGTATTCTCTTTGATCGGGGGAAAGCCCCGTCGACAGGGCCAATTCGGTCATGCCAATGATGCCGTTCAATGGGGTGCGAATTTCGTGGCTCATATTGGCCAGAAAGCTGCTCTTGGACCGGTTGGCTAACTCAGCCGTCTCTTTGGCCTGCCATAATTCCTCTTCCATTTGCTTGCGCTTAGTAATGTCGGTTGATGCGGAGATTAAATTCTCTATTTCTCCTTCTGCATTTTTTATGGATGTGAATGACAAATCCACCCAGATGGTGGTCCCGTTTTTGTGGATGTATCTTTTTTCCAGGCGGCATGAATCTATCCGGCCGGCCAACAAGTCGGTTCGATATTTTTTTGAAATCTCAATATCATCCGGGTGGGTCAGGTCCAGACTTGAAAGCTGTTCCAGTTCTTTAGAAGTATACCCCGTCATTTCCATAAAGGTTCGGTTCCATTGAAGCCACCGCCCCTGTTTATCCGATAAGATTATGGAAACGCCGGCATAATCGAATACAGCTTTCAGCCGGGCTTCACTGCTGCGCAGTGCGTTTTCGGCCCGCCGACGTTCTTGGTCCTGCCTGTCTCTATGTAATCCAGCAGAGAGAACCGGAGCAATTTGAGCTGCGATAATCGCCAACATGTCCCGATCAGCCTCGTGATACCCGCCGGGTTTGTTGGCCAAGTGTATGGCGCTGATCACTTCATCCTTAAACACGATTGGGGCAACCATGGTGTTTTTGATCGGAATATGTCCTGGGGGAGTACTGAAAGGACCCTCGTTGGAAATCAGGACTTTTTTTTCTTTGATGGCTCGGCCCCAGATTCCGGTGAAGGTGCCCTTTTGGAAAATGATATCTTTGTCTGGAATATTGCATTTATCCCAGTAGATCTCCCTGGTCATGGCCTGGGCCACAAAGGAACCGTCATCGTCGAAATACCCGAACGTGCCAAACTCACTGGCCATCGCCAGTCGGACGATCCGGAGGACTTCAGCATATATTTTTTGGTCCGAATGCGTAAGAAAGACGCTGTTGATCTGATTTCTAATCTCCAGTTCCAATTCAGCCCGCTTCCGCTCGGTGATGTCGACACAAACGGTTTGCACGGCCATCTCGCCCTGATAATTGACCGGGCCGGCAAATACCTCCACCCACCGCACCAAACCGTTTTTCCGCAGAATTCGGGTTTGATAATTCGGAGTTTCGTTTTTTCCGGCTAACCGGCCTTGATGGTGCTTTTTGACCCTCTCCAAATCATCGGGATAGATCAATTTCCATTTTTCATCTCCTGGAAAAGACAGCATTTCTTCTGCCGTATAGCCAAATATTTCAGCCCATTTAGAGTTGACGTAAACGAACCGAGAAGGATCACCTTGCAAAATAGAGATCCCTTGGAGCGATTGTTCGCAGAGTATTTTGAAGCTTTCCTCCGCTCGTTTCCGTTCGACCATGGTCCCGATCAACTTGGCCGAGTTGAGGAGGCGATCCTTAGCGGCCGCAATGATAAACGGGGGACGAGTTTCGTAATGTCGGGCCAGAGAGTTAAGTTCGTCCGCATCGACACCATACCTGGCTGAAATTCCCTTTAGCTTTGCGGGGTCTCGGGGCGGATCACCATAACCAATGCTTATGGCTCCCACAACTTCTTTCCCAGCCCAAATCGGGACGGCATAAAGACGAATCCCGCCCCTGCACTCGATATCAATGGGTCGCCCGGTTTCGATGCAAACCTTGGCCGACTCTGTCCAGCACGATTCCCGGCAGTGCCACAAACCGCTTTTCAGGGCCGCCGCGTTATCAACCGGGCCGCATAGCCGGCGGGAAGCTTGATCAAGAAATCGGCACCACTTTGACGTGGCCAAAGAAAAGGTATAATCGCCATTTTTCTCAAAAATATTGGACGAAGTGTCTAATAATTTGAGATAATCGGTAATAATTTCAATAACGATGTCCTCTCCCACCGCGTCCAACAATAGCCGGCAGGTATTCAACGCATTCAGATGGCCATAGTCAGGTTCCAATTCTCTATAATCAGATCCGGGAGTGACGTCCTTAGTCATAAGCCACTCAATCCGGCGGAGAGCGGCAAAGGATTGTTGGCGCCACCTGGCCAACACCACCATGTTGACCATAATCATGATCACTAAGGTAAATCCGGTTATCCACCAGGCCCGTTCCCGAATCGCCGAGTAGGCTTCCACCTTATCTATTTTGGCGACCATAAACCAGGAAGAATCAGGGACCCGCCGTAATGCGGCCAGGACCGGCACTCCCCGGTAATCGAGTCCTTCCACGGCTCCTTCAATGCCCCGGGCGGCCTTGACCGCCGGGAGTTGCTCGCCGGTTAAAGGGAATTTCAAATTAAGGGCCGTGTTTTCCCGGAATCTTAGTTCATTCAAATAGACGACTTCCTCACCCTGACGGCTGATGAGGAGCGTTTCCGCCGTGTTGGAAGGGAGCGGCCAGGCTTGAATGAGAGGATATAGAGATAATGAGGGCTTAATTCTGAGCAAAATGACCCCGATTCGTCGGCCGCCAGGTCCGTCGGCAACAACCAAAGGAGATAAAATATCAAGATAAATTACAGAATCAGGCTTTTTCCCCACTCGATGTATGGGAGAAAAAACAGTGTCGCCGCCTTGCAATACTTTCTGGGCTAGCCCTATCGATAAATCTCCCACTGTCTCTTGATCGGGCCGGAGGGATAACTGAACTGTTTGGTTGGCATCGATAATAAATATGTTTTGATAACCGCCGGTTTGCTGCAGGGCATCAAGCCGTTGGATTATGTGGGACCGGTTTTCGTCAGAAGGGGCGCCGTTGAGTAACCAACGCTCGATAGCTCTGGCCAGGAGAGAATATTTTCCGGCTACGATGGCGTCATTTTTTCTTTCTGAGCGCCAACCCACAATCTGGGACACTTTGATATCCGCCACCGCCATAAGCTGATTGTGAACATATTCTTTAATGGCTTGCTTCTGAAGATAGAAGGTCAGATACCCGGTTCCAGCGATAACCAGGGTCAAAAAAAGAAGCAAAGGGAGGGCGGTCAGGAAAAATTTCCCGTTATCCGACACCTGAAACCTAGGCTGGCAGTTGTTCATAGTGATCCCTACGTGACGAACGGTAGATTAACGATCCTTTGATTATGGATGGGCAAAGGCCTTGGTGATTAACAGACAATTCATTAGATGTAGTCGGGATCATCAGGCGCACCTACGGCTAATTCTTCTTCATAATGCCTTTTTGAATTATCTTGGTTTGTTATTGTTATTTCGATGACTTCATCATAATTTTCTCTTAAAACATTATGCACATGCCCATCTAACAAACCATTATCACACATATTTCCGATGACCGACAGGACCTCACATTTTTTCATTCTCTTTCTATAAGGCCGATCTTCTGCCAGGGCGATGAAAATATCGGCGATAGCGACTATCCTGGAGCCAAGGTCAATCCGTCTGGCGTCCAGATGGAAAGGGTAACCGGATCCATCCAGCTTCTCATGATGAAATCCAGCCCATTCAGCAATATGGTGACTAAAGCCGCTCCGTTTTAGGACCGAATAGGTGTGGTAGGGATGTTGACGGATAATCGCGAATTCAGCTTTATAAAGCCTGTCCGGTTTGTTAAGAATGCGGTTCGGGACGGCCATTTTCCCGAGGTCATGCAGATTTCCTGC
>JADFYC010000218.1:0-5762 GCA_015233295.1 Deltaproteobacteria bacterium
GTGGACATTTACCAGCGGAAACGAGACCTCTTGTGTGATGGGTTGAAAGAGGCCGGATATCAATTCATCAAACCAGCCGGGGCGTTTTACCTGTTTCCCAAGTCGCCCGTCGCCGATGATGTCGCATTTGTCGCCGAGTTACAAAAAGAACTCATCTTGACCGTCCCGGGGAGCGGATTCATGGGACCGGGTTATTTTCGGATCGCTTATTGCGTTGACGATGCGACAATCACCAATGCCCTGCCGGGATTCAAAAAGGTAATGGATAAACATCGTTAAACTGTTGCGAGTTACAAGTTGCATGTTGCTGGTCGCTCGTCGAAAACAACCGCAACCAGAAACACGCGGCTCGCAACCCAAAATTGGCAACTATAAATACGTAACAAGTGACATGCAATATATAACCAGTAACATGAAACAAGCAACCTGCAACGCGTAACCTGAAACCCGTAACCCGCAACTCGTAGGACAATACTATGCGCAATAAGATAACCTCCAAAATGCTTGTGCTAAAGTTCCCCAAAGAGACGGCCGACCAACCGGTGGTGGTTAACTTGGCCAAGAGTTTTGACCTGACGTTTAACATCTTGAAGGCTCGGATTACTCCCGGCCAAGAGGGACTGATGGTCATGGAACTCTCCGGCACCCGCAAAAATTTTCAGGAAGGTGTAAATTATCTTAAGGACCTGGGTGTACAGGTGGAGACCATCGGTCAACAGGTCCGACGCAATGATGACAAATGTTACCAATGCGGCTCTTGCACTGCCTTTTGCCCGACCGGGGCGCTTCAACTGTCCCGACCGAGTATGGAAGTCCTATTCCAGCCGGATAAGTGCAGCATGTGTGAATTGTGTGTGCCCCTTTGTCCGCCCCGGGCCATGGAAGTGGTCTTCAACACCAGCGCGGTTTTGGCCCGAAAGCGGGTGCTGACCACCGATGACGATAAAGCCGATCTTAGACCGTTTATTTCTTGATTCTTCTTGTAGCCTCGTCGGGCGATACCCGATATCCACCCAATCCTCTTCCTTATCCCCGGCGACGAGTTTCTCTTTAGCCTCCGGCGCTCCCGGAATTATTATTTACCTACCTTATTCAACTACTTAACATGCATAAACCTTTCCCAAAATGACCATCTTGGAGTTGCTTTCTGAATTATATGACGGGACTTGAAATGAATCCTCCCCGGGGGGCGGTGATCGCTGTGGCGGTGAGTGGCGGCGTTGACAGCGCCATGGCCGCGTTATGGCTGAAGGAAAGGGGAGCCACCGTCATCGGCGTCCATCTGACCTTGCCATTTTATGGCCCGGATGATGCGAATCGGGTGACCCCTGACATGATGGCCGAATTGGGCCGGCAGTTGGATCTGCCGATTTCCTTTATAGATGCCTCGAAACACTTCGAGCGGGAAGTGGTGTCGAACTTTGTCGACGAGTATGCCCGGGGGCGCACCCCAAACCCCTGTGTGCTATGCAATAAAATGATTAAATTCGGTTTCTTGTGGGATGAAATAACTCACCTGGGGGCCGACTACCTGGCCACCGGCCACTACGCCCGGACAGGGTGCGGCGGCAAGAGTAACGAATGGGGTTTGTACCGTGGAATAGATCGAGGTAAGGATCAGTCTTACTTCCTGCATCGCCTGCCCTATGCCCGCTTATCTCGGGTGGTGCTGCCGTTAGGTGGCGTGACGAAAGAAGAAATCCGCCAGGATGCCGTCCGCCGCGGTCTCAGGCTGGCGGCTTCAAAAGAAAGTCAGGAGGTCTGTTTTCTTCCGCCGGGCGGCTACCGGGAATTCCTGGAAAGGCGGCTGGCGCCGGAGCAGCGGATGACGGGAGAACTGGTCGATACAGCCGGTGAAGTTTTGGGCTGCCACCGGGGGCTTTACGCTTATACGGTAGGTCAGCGACATGGTCTGGGCATTTGCGGCCCCTATCCTCGCTATGTGGTCAGTCTGCAGCCGGATCGAAACCGGGTGGTCGTAGGGCTGAAGGACGAGTTATGGGCTGACCGACTGGAGGCCGAAGACTGGAACTGGCTGCTGCCCGAACCACCTGTCAGCTCTATCCGGTCTAAAGTTCGAGTCCGCTACCGGCATGAAGCCGCCTCGGCTCTGATCATTCCACACAGCTCTTCTCGGGTGTCCATCATCTTCGATCAACCTCAAAGGGCCATCACCCCAGGTCAGGCGGCCGCGGCTTTTGATGATGACCGGGTCCTCGGCGGAGGCTGGATCAGCCGCGTGGATTAAAAAGGCCGAAGACCACCAGGAGCACCTCTCTATGGAAATTCTGATCATCATTGTTTGCGCCGGCGTGGTCTTAGTCTGTCTCGGCCTCAAGTATGCGCCAAATATAAGACAATGGCTGACCAACCGGGCCGTCAAAAGGCTTACCCGCCGAATTCATAATGCCCAAAAAGCCTGCGCCGCGTTAAAGGAATGTGACTATGATACTTATATGGAAATTTGCAAGACCTTGCCGGACAATCGATATCTTAAGAAAGCTTTTAAAATGATCCTTCACTCAGACCAGACGCGGCATACCAAAATCGCCTACGAAGCCACCGTCCAAACAGAGAAAGGTCATCTGTTCACCGAGTTTGAGACCTATATTTTGGATCTGGAACTAGAAGAGTTGAAAAGGTTCCGGGACGAGGCCCGACGCAAATATGTGGCCGCGCTCGAGCTCATTAAGAAATCGGAAGAATACATCACCCGGATTCAAAACTCTCACCTGCCGGACCATGAAAAGGCTCAGATGACCGGATACGTTATCAATAAATATACAAAAATATTAGGTGATTAACCTATTCTTACTGGAGTTTGATTTCATGTCCGAAAATAATTACCTGGAGTCGGCCACCCGGCCTTTAATCGCCGAACCCACCAACATGCCGCCATCGGATAATCTGCCGCCATCAGAACAACCCAAGTCCAGGACGATCAACGACGTTATCCAGGAGGAAGGAGATCGCTTTGAAAAAACAGGGGGATTGCTTAACCTCATCTTCGAACTCCGGGGCCGACTGATCATCAAAAGCCATTACCTCAGTAAACTGAAGTTGGCCTGCAACACCGAAATGAGCAATTTGAAGCAACAGGTGGAACTCAGGCTGAAGAGCGGCCAGAAAATATCCAAAGCCGATTACGAAGACATTATTCTCAAGGCCCGGACCCTTAGAGACAATACGATTAACGCCCTGACCTCCCGGGCCCAAAGGGAGTTTGATCAGGCTTTAAAGCAAGCGACTAAAGACTACGAGGAAGCCCTGCTGGGTTGCGATCCTCCGGATCATGAGAATGAATTGATCAATGAGGCCCGCCGACGGTTGGTCATAAGCCACACTAAGACCTATCTAACCAATTACCAGTCCATCATGGGCCGGATGGAGAATTTCTTCTCCCATTGGGGCAACACGGTGGAAGGAGCAGAGATATTGACTCTGGAGTGAGTCTCAGCGATCACGTCCAGTGCCGAGGGACTTTCCGGGATTGTCGAGCGGTTAAAACAGATGCTGCGCCGGTTTAAGATCTAGACGGTGGTCAAAAAACGGGATCCGCAGCTTCTATTGTTGAATATTAGAAAAAAATATGGCATGATAAAGAGGTTATGAGGCAATGTCGCTGTAAACCGTTAGGACGCTTTTACCCCGGCCGGGTGCCCCCTTGATTGGAGGTGGTCTAAGAAATGCCCCGCAGGATAATAACTTCCCCCAAAAAAAACCCAGAAATCAAGACCTGCCGCAACTTCTTCCGCTTGCCGCTAAGGGAAGATTCGGGGGTTGAACTGGTAGTTAGGGGTAAGCACTTTAATTTAACCGATCTTTCGGCCACGGGCGCGGGGTTTATCTACAGGAATGACCAAGACTTTCGGTTTATTCTTAACGCCCTGGTCAAGGCCTACCTGAAAATTCGGATCGGCCAGAAGACCAGTAAATCCTTTATCATCAACGCCACGGTGGCCTGGATCGGTGACGATAAGCCGGGCTATAAGCGGGTTGGGCTGGAGTTCAAGCATGATAACAGCGATACCCGAATCGAGCTAGCCTCCTTAATCGCATCCCTGGACCAGGAGTGTTCCCCGGAATGAGCCCAATACCGTTGAATTGAGAGTGCGGCCTGACCATCTTCGGATATGATAAGATTCCTCGCTTCGCTCGGAATGACAAATTTGCATCGTCATTCCGCGTGGTCCACTTCTCTGTCATTTCGAGCGAAGCGAGAAATCTTAATGTAGTTGCCTTAAGTTAACGGTATTGGGGATCTGGGGATGCGTAGGCTTACTTCGGTTGGCCTGTTTCGCCCCGCTATTGAAAAACCACATGTCATCCCTCATGCCCAACGCTCCCGACCCTTCAAGTGATCTCGCAACGGCCTATCCTAAAAAAAGATATACCTCCCCATTTCTAGTTATCTTACCTATTTTAAAACATATTTTTAATAATAGACTAACTTGACGCATCTTTCGTGGCCAATAATTTTAATCCCGAATTTGATTTTTTATTTCTAATATGATAAAGCGTTCTGGTATATCTAGTTCTATGGGTTGGGCTACCACCCTGGAGTGCTTTAGGCCTAAAAATCTTGACTTATGTGGTACTTGTCAATTCAGATATCGTGACCATATTGGCTGAGGAGTATGATTTACCCATGCTAAGCACCAGTATTCCCATGTTTGACTCGTGTGGATTTCTTTCTGGTAATTTGCAATCACAAACCAGGTTCGACTAATCTGGCGGAGTGACAACTTCTATCACAACCCCCTGATAAACAAGCAGCCGGGCGGGCACAAGCAAAAAGGATAATTTATGGCCACGTTGCTTACCTTTTGCGAACAAGAGCCGGTGGTCGGTTATGAACTGGCCGAGAAAAATCTCTTCGGCCGGGAATTGGATGTCAATATCCAAGTGCCGGATAAACTGGTTTCCCGAAGGCACGCCCAAATCCTTCGCGATGAAGTCGGCTATATCCTATCTGACTTGGGGAGTAGAAACGGCACGTTTCTCAACGGCGTCCAGGTTAAGGAACCCGTCCGGCTGAATCCCAACGACGAGATCAAATTAGGGGAGCGAGTCTATATTTTCGACTCGGGCGTGGAGAGCCTCCCTGATCCCGGTTCCGGAGCCTCGGTTATTCTTCTGCCCGGCTCGGAACCCGGCCGACCCGATTCGTTCAGACCGATTGATCTGGCCGCCGACGCTGAGTTCGAACCTGAGGAAATAAACCTCCTCTATCGGATAGCCCGATTAGGAGTGGAAATCCTGGACGTGGACGCCTTGTTTCCTCAGATAGTCGATCAGATAAGCTCTTTTTTTGCCGGAAATAGACTGGTTATCTTAGGCTTGACGCCCCATAGACAGCGCCTGACCACCCTGGCCACCAGAACTCGCCGCCGAAAATTACCCTTGCTTAAAAGCATAGTGACCCAGGTCATGACCGGAGGTACGGGGGTCATCGGCCAACACGTCATCAGAGACGTCAGCTTTGAATCCAATTCCTGGAAACCAGATTTCCAACCGGGCCATTTCATGGCTACCCCTTTGACGGTAGGCGAAAGAACCATGGGGATGATCTATCTGGACCGCGGCGGCACTAAGGAGTTCACCGTTCAGGATTTGAATACCCTGGCCGCGATTGGATCTACCTTGGGCACGACCGTTGAGAACGCCACCCGCTACCGGACTTTATATATTGAAAACTTCTTTTTCAAGGAAACGCCCTCAATAAAGAGCGAATTCATCGCCCGAGAGGACCTCACCCAGTC
>JADFYC010000218.1:5911-6299 GCA_015233295.1 Deltaproteobacteria bacterium
TATCGCCGTAAACTGTGGGTTGGGCGGGGACGCCTTCTTGGAACGGGAACTGTTTGGCTATGAAAAGGGCGCCTTTGAGGGAGCGGCTGCGGCTAAACGGGGAAAAATTGAGCTGGCCCAGGGTGGTACCATTTTTTTGGACAAGATCGACCAGTTAGGTACGGCATGTCAGATCGGGTTGGCTCGGGTGATGCAAGCTGGAGTAATCTATCGAGTAGGTGGCGGGCAGGCTGTGCCTGTCGATATCCGAATCATCGCGGCCACCGGGCAGGAACTGATCTCGCACATCACTCAGGGTAATTTTAAGCAAGACCTGGCTGACTGGATCGGGCAGGTTACCCTTCATATTCCGCCGTTGAAGCAACGCCCCAAGGATCTGCGCGCCATC
>JADFYC010000219.1 GCA_015233295.1 Deltaproteobacteria bacterium
CCATTGCATTCCTCACCTGATGGTCCACAATCAAAATTGGAGTCTTGAATGGGGCGCCTCAATTTTCCAGGCCGAGCAGCCCGGCCCCGTTGCCCCAGAGAATGGCCTCGATGGTACCGGCCTTTAACGGCAGCCGGGTCACGCGGTCCACAAAGGAACGAATGTCGGGCACCCCGGGCCAGTCGGAACCAAACAAAAAGCGGTCGGCGAATTTCTCCAGTTTGGGGAAATGAGTCAATAACTGCTTGGCCGGGATACCGGAAATGTCGATGAAGACATTTTTGTGTCGGGTGATCATCCAGGCCGCCCGGTCATACCAAAAGCTCCGGCCGCCGTGAGCCAGCACGATCTGAAGAGTCGGAAAGGACTCGGCCACATCATCAAGAAACAGAGGATCACCGTACTTGACCAGCGAGCCTTTAAAAATAGATGTCCCGGTGTGAAATAGAAGCGGCGCGCCCAGGTCCCGGACGGTCTCATAAAATGGCCATAACGCCGGGTCATTGGGGTAGAAATGGGCATAGGTGGGCATCATCTTAAAACCTTTCATGCCCAGTTCCTTCACGGCTCGTTCGGCCTGTTCGGCCGGCGGGACCGGATCGTATAAGCAAACCGACCCGAAGGGGATGAGCATATCCCGGCCGCGGCAGAATTCGGTGGTGAATTCATTGGTCACCACGCCGGTCGCCTTGGGCGCGTATTCAGATAAGATGACGGCTTTTTCGACCCCCTGCTCTTTCAAGTAGGCTGTTATTCCTTCCGGCGTAATCCGGTCTACGAACCGGCCGGCGTAGCCGGGGTTGTTCTCCCGAAAAAAATCTATCACCCACGGCGTCCATTGATGCCGAGTGCCCACATGGACATGAAAATCCAAAACCCTCATGGTGATCCCTTTGAATAAAAGTCAACGGTGATCTTTTGACGTGCCGGAGGTGTGCCTCAGGTTAGGATCCATTGGCCGTCTCGGCGGATCGCCTCATACATGGCATCGGGGGCGAGGTCCAGATCTCCCGGCCAGGAGACAAAGCCGTCGGTAACCTGCAATTGGCTAAAGACGCCGGGATCCTTCAGTGGCTCAAAGACACCGGATAGATGCGATGGAAGCATCTTGACCCGGCCGGAAAGCCCGTCGGCAAAAGTCACGGCAAACTCAAGATGATTAATGGCTGTAACGGAAATCACGTCCCAGTGCATGGTCACCTCCGATCTATTTCAACGGTTCGATGTTGTGTGGTTTCTGGTGCCGGTGGCACAAATCCCAGTTTTTCATCAGTTCGGTTTGATGCAATTCCGCCCAATCGAGCACCAGCTCCTGAGCGCGGCGGGGGAGTTTTCCTTCGATGATTTCCAGAGTCGGGATGTTCACGGATGCCTTGAATTCTCCGTATTCTGCATGAAAATGGGGCGGCGCGTGCTCATCGAAAAACATTCGGAGATTATTCCGTAGAATGCGCCGATTATCGGCACGGTATTTTCTCCTTCGGAAAGTTGTACCAGCTCCCCCGCGGACGACGCGACTAGGCCGTCCCCGAGTCTTTATACTTTATCATAACTTCAAGTTCTATAACATCAAATAAATGGCAAGGAGCTTGATCCGGCGAGAAAAATTCCTATAACCGGCGGTTCTCGGCCAGGTGTCTGGGTGACTCCAACCGTCTGGGGAAGACATCTTTTCTATTGTTTTATGCAAATATAGGTTGAGGTTAGGACCCATTTTGATATATGCTGGACCATGCCTGAAGCAATTTACCAGCTTGAAAATGTCTCTTTTGCCTATAATGAGGCCCGTCTCGTGCTGGACCAGATATCCTATGAGGTGCCGCAGGGGTCGTTTGTCTGCATCCAGGGGCCATCCGGCTCAGGTAAGTCAACTTTACTCAAGTTGTTATGCCGGCTGGAAGAACCCGGACAGGGACTGATCCGGTTTGGCGGCCGACCCCTGGCCGAAATTTATCCGCCTCTGCTCAGGCGTGAGGCCATCTATATCCAGCAAACCCCGGTGGTCGGGTCCGGCTCGGTCCGGGACAATCTGCTGCTTCCTTTCAATTTCAAGATCAACGCCGATTTGCCTCGGCCCTCGGACGAGCGGTTGCGCTCTATCTTGGACGAGTTTCACCTATCGGACATCGGCCTGGACGACCCCGCGTCCGGCACGTCAGTCGGCCAGAAACAGCGGCTCTGCCTCATCCGGTCCATGCTCCTGTCGCCTAAGGTGATGCTGATGGACGAACCCTATTCCGCCCTGGACCCGGCCAGCGCCAATATCGTCTGGGATATGAGCCGGCGGCTTAATCGGGAAAACGGCATAACCATCTTAATGGTTACGCATAGCCAACTCGGCGCCCGGATTCAAGACGGGCTGCTGGTGGAAGTCAGCCAGGGGAAGATCAGACCCATCTGCCTCTGACCAGGTTGGCAGTTGGCGCCAGCCGATCCGCATTGCATCCAAGATTCACTGTTTTTGGGCCTGGTTAGATATATTGAACGATTGGCATGTCTCTTGCAGCCACAGTTTCGCGATTAGGGGACGCGGGGATTTGGTTAACATGGCTGAATTACCGTGATATCCCCATTAAGTCATTTTCCAACATTCACCGGATCTTGGCAAATATCATCGGCACGTTTTACGTCGCTCCGTGGTTACTCGCAGGCCCTATTGGGCTCTCGTCGGCGGCCACCGGAGCCGTTTGTCAAAAATCCAAATGATCAGGAAGGGGAAACTCACCAGCCAATCATGCCGAACTAATCAACCACCCGAAAGGAGAAGATTATGTCCAAAAAAAAGATCATGAATTATTCTATCCCGGTGTTGATTCTAATCCTTTTTGCCATCTCCTTTACCGCGGTTACGCCGGCTCCAGCCGTAATAGACCGTCAACACCATCCAACCAATAGGAACGACACCCCCTGTTCCGCCACATTGTCCTCCGACCAAAAACTGCAAATTCCCTATATCCTGATCAATGGTCAGCCCTATTCGGTCAGCTTTGCCCTCAGAGCCGACGCCAGTGGACAAATTCAGATCATATTAGTTAGTTGGACCCACAACCTCACGCCTTACTCCTGCCCGGCCGGCTCATTTGATCCCAAAAATATGGTCTTATATGTGCCGGACATTGTGTATAATGCAGTTTCCTATTGGGCGATTTTTAAATACCAGCCCACCTCCGATGGTCAGATCTGGTTTAAATTGTATGCCGCCTCGCCCAATAGCGCCGGCTCCCAGGTGCTGGCCCGGGTGGAAGTTCCGGATTCCCTTCAAGACTTGAACCTGCCGGTATACGCCGACCTGGAAGACAGCGCCGGGACATATTACGCCATCGTCATTGCCCCCCAAGCTCTGTTGGAAGTCACCGGAGCCACTTTTAAAGTGATAGACCAATTTACCCCTGGGACCAACTACATGCTGGGCCAGGAGGACACCCCGGGGGCGCGCCAGCAGGCGGCGAAGATAACCAAGGTTCTGTACGACGACGGCCGCAACATTATAGTCCGGTATAACTCCGGCCTGGCCGATACCTTGGGTGATCTTGGTTTCGAAATGGATGTGTTCAACCAGACCCCCATGATCCTTTTTTCAACCGAGACTGCAGATGTATCAAAAGACTCTAGATATGACAAGAATTCCACGGTGGAGCAACTGATCGGGAAGATAACGGAAGCCGACGTCAAGACCTTTATCTCCAACTTAAGCGGCGAAACCGCAGTCACCGTCAACGGGGCTGTAACCACTATCGACGGCCGCCAAACTGAATCCACCAACTTGAAACTCGCCACCCAATACGTCCTGGACCAGCTTAAGGCGATGAATCTGGCAGCCTCTTTTGATGACTGGAGTTCTACAGATGAAAATGGGGCGATATTAAAGGACCGTAATGTGGTGGGGGAAATAACCGGGAAAACGAAACCCGGCGAAATCATCATCCTCATCGCCCACCTGGATAGCTTACCCTCCAAGGGCCGGGCGCCTGGGGCGGACGACGACGCCAGCGGTTGCGCAGCCTTGCTGGCCGGGGCCAAGGCCATGAGTAACTACAGCTTCCAACGGACCGTCAGATTCATTTTTTCGACCGGCGAGGAAGATGGCATTTTCGGCAGTAAAGAATATGCCAGGAAGGCCAAAGAGGCGAATCAGAATATCGTGGCGGTGATAAACTTGGACATGATCTCTTATAACTTCGCAAAATCAATCCCGTCTAAGCAGAATGTCAAAACCAGGAACGCGAAAAATGCATTGTACCAAAAAGACCTGGATCTGGTCCAGGTATACCTTAATGTGGTCAAAGACTATGGACTGTCCGGAACTATCACGCCCATTCATGTGCCGGACAACGATAGATTCAGTGATCAATCTTCCTTCTGGGATAAAGGTTACGCCGCGATTTGGATAATCGAGGATGACTCTGCAGGGGGACCACCACCGCTGCAACCATGGAATCCCTACTACCATTCGACCGACGATAAATTGTCGAACATGGATATGACGTACTGCACCGCCATGGTCAAGGCAACCACGGGGACCGCCGCAACTCTGGCAGGCATTGGCCAATAAGTTTCATCTCAGTCCGGGGCAAAACCAAAAAGCCAATGATTACCACTTCGGGCCTCCGGTCTCAGGCCGGCCTGCCGGCGGCAGTCATCCAGGGCAGGATCAAACCACGGGGAAGATCAGACATAGATGAATACCGCGGCGATAGATATCGGGCCTTGGCAGTTGGCCTTGACCCTCGTGTTTGTGCTCCTGGCCCAGGTCTTTTCATTGATCTACCGGCTGGGCCTGAATCGGGACCTGACCATAGGCACGATCAGGACTTTTGCTCAATTGTTTTTGATGGGCTACGCGCTTAAGGTGATTTTTCGGTTGTCGCTTAGTTGGGTCACCCTGAGCGTCTTCTTAATCATGATCATCTGCGCCGTATATACGATCAAGGGCCGGGTTAAAGAAAAGGCCGTGCCCTTTGCCCTGCCCATGTTCGTGGCCATGCTGATCAGCTATTTCGTAGTCTCAGTGACGGTCACCGGCGTAATCGTCGGGGCCAAGCCATGGTGGCAACCCCAGTACTTTATACCCATTGCCGGGATGGTCATCGGCAACTCCATGAACGCCCTGGCCGTGTCCATTGAACGGCTGTTTTCCGATTTGCGCACCAAGATGGACATGGTCGAGATGCACCTGGCTCACGGCGCCGATTTCCGGGAAGCCAGTTGGGAAATCGTGCGCGGGGCCGTGAAGGCGGGGATGATTCCGTCCATCAATTCCATGATGGGCGTGGGCATTGTTTTTATCCCGGGCATGATGACCGGTCAGACCCTATCCGGGGCGGACCCGGTCCAGGCCATCCGCTACCAGATTATGGTTATGCTCATGCTGGTCGCGTCGGCCGCCCTGGGCACGGTCATTGTCGTCTTGATTACCAGGAACAGGTGTTTTGGAAAAAGCCAACGGTTACTGCTGGGACGCCGGTAGGTCGCAGCTTGACCACACTTTAACTCGCGATCTTCGACCGCAGCATGATCGCTATTCTTGGAGGAGCCAACATGGTTGAAAAGACTTATCAACCCGGAGAATACTATCAATATCCCTTGATTATCAAGAAACTGCTTAGTACCTCCATCATCTATTCGCCGGACCGGGAAATCGTTTACCGGGATAAGTTTCGGATGACCTACCGCGACCTGCATGAGCGGATCAACAGGTTGGGCAGCAGCCTGGAGGACCTTGGGATTAAGTCCGGCGACACCGTGGCTGTATTCGACTATGACAGCCATCGTTATCTGGAATGTTTTTTTGCCATTCCGATGATGGGCGCGGTGCTCCAAATGGTCAACTGGAGGTTATCGGCCGATCAAATATTATATACCATCGATCATGCCGAGGCTAAGGTCATTCTAATCAACTCCGACTTCCTACCAATTTTAGAAGGCATCCGAAGCAAGCTGGACAAGGTAAAGAAGATAGTAGTATTGTCTGAAGATGGAAAAAAGCCCGAGACAAAGCACCACATCGACACTGAATATGAGGAGATGCTGGCCGCGGCTCAGCCGACCTACGATTTCCCGGATTTTGATGAGAATACAAAAGCCACCACGTTTTATACCACAGGGACGACCGGCTTACCCAAGGGCGTTCACTTCTCCCATCGGCAACTGGTCCTTCATACGTTGTCTATGACCATCGCAGTTGGTTCTTACCAGACCATCGGCCGATTTCATTCAGACGATGTTTACATGCCCATTACCCCCATGTTTCACGTTCACGCCTGGGGTGTGCCTTACGTGGCGACTTT
>JADFYC010000021.1 GCA_015233295.1 Deltaproteobacteria bacterium
TATGTGGTTAAACCGATAGATCCGGAGCAGTTATTTGCCGTGCTCACGAAGTGGATTAAACCAGGTATTCGGCAGAAGGGGGGAGAAGTCAACGCTGCGTCCGGGCCATCAAATACGCAAGACCCTCCGGTTGAATTCCCCGATACTCTGGCCGGGATAGACCTGGAAGCCGGCCTGCAGAGGTTAAACTGGAATAAGCGGTTATTTAGACAACTCATTTTGGATTTTGCCGGGAAATATGCTTCTGTCACGGACGAAATCAGAAGCCTGATCGCGGCCGGCGACCTATTCTCCGCAGAACGTTTGGCCCATACGTTAAAAGGCATTGCCGGAAACATCTCGGCTTTCGGTGTTCATCAGACCGCCGGAGAACTGGAACTGGGGTTGAAGAAAAGGCTGGAAGAACATTATGACCGATTATTATCAGACCTTGATCTGTCGTTACGACCGGTTCTGGAATCAGCCGGATGTTTGGAGCAGACCCTAACCGAAAAGAAGCCGTCTTCGAACGCCGTTGTTGATCGAGAGCAGATTATTCCGATGTGCTTAAGGCTGGCTCAACTGGTTCAAGAAAGCAACCCCGATGCCGAGAACTGCCTGGAGTCTTTAAAGGAAATGATGGACGGGACGATGTTTGAACAAGAAATTCGACAAATCGAGGAGTCCCTAAATAGTTACGATTTTGACGCAGCTCAACCACCCCTGCAGAAGATGGCTTACGCCCTGGGCGTGTCTTTACGTCATAACCCATGAACAATCATAGGAAGTACAGGCTGAACAAGAGGTAAGCACATGTTGACCTGCACCATCAAACAGGACCTGGGCCGGCAATGGGTGAAAGCGGCCGGACGGGTGGATGGTTTGACCGCACCCGATATTCAACAAAAAATGGATGATCTAATTCTCAATGGAGAAAGAGTCCTGGTGGCCGATTTAGAAGAGGTGACCTATATCAGCAGCGCCGGATTGCGCATATTTTTGGCCGCGCAGAAGCATCTGATGAAGGTCGGCGGAGAGATCATTCTATACATGCTGTCCGAGAACGTCTTTAAGGTCTTCGAATCCAGCGGCTTTACCAGGCTATTTAAGATCGCGGCCACCCGTGAAGAATTGGAGTCGCTGATCGGCGACGGCCAGACGGCTCTAAATGTGGCATCGAAGGAAATCGACGGCCTAACCGTTGAATATCTGGAGAAAGAAGCGGCCCCATGTCCCTTGATCGTCATCGGCTCACATGAAAAACTGGCCACCGCGGCATATTCTCAAGAGGATGTCCATCCGGTCAGTCCGAAAGAACTCCGGTTCGCCTCGGGACTGGCTACGATGGGGGACGACTATGAGGAATATAAGCATCTTTTCGGCGAGGCCATGACCATAAACGGTCACTTCTTTTTTTATCCGGCGGTCAAACGCCCGGCCGTGGATTTTATGTTGAACTCCGGGGATGATCTGCCCGCCGATCTTAAATTTTTCCACGGTTTCGGGTTTAACGGAGACTTTAAGTACGTTCTATCATTTGAAGGTCTGGCCGGGTTGGTGGCCCTGCCCCAGTTGGTCAATATGTGGTTTGAGATTTCTTCAGCCGATATCTTGGGAGTGGTGTTTCTGGCCGAGAGTAAAGGCTTCTGGGGGATGAATTTGAAGAAGGTCCCGATTGTGGAAAACCAGCCGCAGCAGGGCCGGGACATCTTTGATCCGGCGAATTTCACGAACTGGATGAATTTTCCGGTGGAACCGACGGATATCAATCACATCGTGACCGGCGTCGGGGTGGCGGCCAGAGATCAAGCCAGAGAACGCCTGGAGATGACTGGAGTCTTGCCTAAAGGTCAAAATTTCCATCTCCACGCCGGAGTGTTTTCCAAAGAGGCGATCAGCAAGCGGCTGGATCGGTTCAATGATGAACTAAGACGAATCTTGACGGAGCTGGAGGCGTCCAAGGTGCAACACGTCTTGGGACAATCCAAATTCAGCAGCGGCCTGGTCGGCCTGGTCGAGCTGACGGGGTAAGCTATGGAACTTTGGATCGGCGCGCTTAACTTAGGTTTTCTATATGCCTTTATGACCATGGGGGTGTTCATCACCTTCCGAATCCATGATTTCCCGGATATCACCGTGGATGGCAGCTTTGTCCTGGGCGCGGCCGTGACCGGGGTGCTGCTGGTTCAGGGGGTGAACCCGGTGACATCATTGCTGGTGGCCTTCTTGGCCGGGGCGGCGTCCGGGATGATCACCGCAGTCATTCATAACCGCCTGAACGTCAATGGTCTCTTGGCCGGGATAATCGTCATGACCGGGCTCTACTCCATTAATTTGCATATTATGGGCCGGTCAAACATTCCCTTGATCAATCACGTCACCGTCATGAGTTACATAGACCGGATGAATCCGGGCCTGACTCCGGAGATCTGGATGTGCCTGACCCTAGGCGGGGTCATAATTCTTTTCGGGTTGATCATGGCCTGGTTTTTCAGAACCAATCTGGGCCTGGCCATGCGGATGACCGGGAACAATCCGATTATGGCCGCCGCGACCGGCGTTAACGTGGACCGGATGAAGATGCTCGGCGTGGCCCTGGCCAATGGTCTGACCGGCTTGTCCGGAGGGTTGGTCGCTCAGTATCAGGGTTTTGCCGATATCGGCATGGGCATCGGCACGGTGGTTATCGGCCTGGCCGCGGTCATCATCGGCGAATCCGTTCTAAGAATGCGCTCCATCTATGCCAAAGTATTCAGCGCAATTGTGGGATCGTTAATTTTCAGGCTAATGATCGCCGTGGCCCTGGCCGTGGGCATGGACCCCACTGATCTGAAGCTCCTCACTGCGGCTTTTGTCTTACTGACCCTGGCCGCTTCCAAAGCAACGGCAGGCAAGCAGGCTTTGAAAACTGCTTTTGCTCAGTTCTGGTCGAAATCGGCCTGGAATCGGAGGAACGTCTCTGCCGCAGTTTGCCTGGCCCTGGTGCTGACCGTAGCGGGCTGGGGCTATAAAAGGTATTATGGGTCGCCCGTAGCCGGACCGGATAAGGTTTATAAAATCGGTGTGGTTCAATTGGTCGATAACCCTCTCTTGAATATGACCAGGGACGGATTGTTGGGGGAGTTGAAAAAAATGGGTTATGAGTCCGGCAAAAACTGTGTCATGCTGGAGGAAAACGCCCATGGTGATATGTCCACGGTCAACAATATCCTGGACAAATTCAAACAACAGCAGATTGACCTGATCGTCCCCATATCCACCGCCTGCACCCAGGCAGCCATTAGTAAGTTTAAAGACCGACCGGTGGTCTTCGCCGGGGTGGCCAGTCCATTCATTATCGGCGCGGGACAATCGGACACCGACCATCTCCCCAACGTCACCGGCGTATACGGCGGGGCCCCGGCGACCAAGATGATGGACATCGTCCGCCGATTCAAACCCGGCAAAATCAAGATCGGCACCATCTGGGATCCCTCCCAGGCCAATTCCGTGTTCAATGTGGACCACCTGCAGGAGATAATTAAAGACGATAAAAACATAACCTTTGTCGGGACCACCGTGACCAATTCGTCCGAAGTGTCCCAGGCCGCCACGTCGTTGGTCCACAAAGGGCTCGATGTGTTCACGCTGGTCCCGGATAATATTGTCTATTCCGCGTTTGAATCCGTGCTTAAGGCGGCCAGGGCGAAGAATATCCCTATATTTATCAATGACGTGGAAAGGCTGGCCGACGGGGCGTTTTGCGCCATAGGATATGATTACACCTCAGTTGGGATCCAGGCGGCCCATTTAGTGGACCGGATCATAAAAGGTGAAAAGCCCCAGGATATCCCTTTTGAAAAAAACAAGAAACTGACCTTCGGATTCAATCTGGACACGGCCAAAGAACTGGGCATCACCATCCCTTCCGATCTTCTGGCCCAGGCCAATAGGATCGTTGGACGAGGCGCTGAGGCAACCGTTAAAGCAAGTCATCCGACGACTCCGGCCTCGGCTCGAACCGCAACTCCGTCATCGGGTCAGAAGACTGCCTCCGCCCTGCCGGCCGCCGCGGATAAAGGCACATCGGCCGCGGTAAAGCCCCCAGAAAAGAGGTTGGTCGTGTTCATCTTCAGTGAAACCCCACCCATTATGGACACCCGGAAAGGGGTGCTCGAGGAGCTGACCAGTAGCGGTGTTCTGAAAAAATATAACATTTCAGTGGACCATAAAAGCGCCCAGGCTGAATTCTACCTGGCCCAATCCATTGCCGGGGACATCATGAGATTGAATTATGATTACATCATCACCCTGTCCACTCCGGCGCTACAGATAATGGCTCAAGCCAACAAAAGAATCCCCCAGATATTCGGCGGCGTAACCGACCCATACCGGATGGGGATAGCTAAGACGGCCGATGATCATCTCCCCAACATCACCGGTGTGGCCACTATGCATCCAGTGTCGGCCACTATTGCGGCCATCCGGGAAATTATGCCTCAAGCCAAGACCATCGGGACCGTCTGGAACCCGGCCGAAGCCACTGCGGAGACCTGTACCTATGCGGCGAGAGAAGCGGTTAAGCAGTACGGTTTCCAACTTCTGGAGACAAATATCAGCCAAGTCAACGACATTTCCGAGGCCTTAAATGCTCTGGTTAGAAAGAAAATCGACGTCTTATTTACCTCCGGCGATAACTCGATTAACCTGGCCGTGGACTTTATCGGCAAGACCATGAAGCAACACAAAATTCCCTATTTCACCACCATCCCTTCCGATGCCGGGCGGGGGGCCTCGTTATTGTCCATTGGCGCAGATTACGTGGAAGTCGGCCGGGAGACGGCCCGGCAAGCCATCCTGGTCATCACCGGTCAGGATCCCAAGAATGTCCCGATTAAGAATTATGTCCCCAAGAAAATGGTGGTAAATGCGGCCTTAGCCAGGGAGTACGGCATCGCTTTGCCCGATTCCATACTGAAGCAGGCGACGGAGGTCAGAAGGTAACGGGGGAGCGGGGCGGCCAATCAACATGGCGATATTACTTATTGTTGTTAGCCGCAGAACCTATTTGACATCTCATATGTTTTATGCCATAGGTGGATCTGGCGATATATGGTGAAGTTATGGCTGAAGCGGCTGATCCGGCCGTTGTTCTCGAATAGGCCCATTGTACCGACTCATTGACCACACAAATTCGTTAAGGTAGAATATGGAAGACTGTCACGCAACACAACGCATTTTTGAGCAATATGCCAGCACGGTCAACGGGATGAGGCAGGCAGTGGATAACATTTATGCTGATTGCCAATGCGACAAATGTAATGACTGCCGATGGGCAAAAAGCCGCTGCGATAACACTACCGACAAAATTGCCGGCAACCTTAATCGTCAGGTGATGGAGTCTTTGGTGACGGACTGCGTGGCGGTTAGCTCTGACGAGTCCAAATGCAGAAAAATTGATTGCGCAGCGTTTAGCGAGGACAGATCTAAGTGTAAAAAGGATTTCCTACAGATGATCGTATGTTTAAACCAGACTATCAACAAGTCCGAACTACACAAACCAGTTGAGCTTCTGGAAAGCGCGAAGTTGAGGCGTGTCACGTCGTTCCAGACCTTCTGGGACAATAACCTGTCGCCTGATGCAAAAGAAGAAAAGAAACGGCCCAGGCGACGTGGCAGTACCGAAGAGTCACATAACAGTAAAGATACTTGTCCTGATACGGCCTCGCTGCTTGATGGCGACTTATCCGGAGAAATTTGGGCAGATTTATTGGAACGACTACGGGTTAAAAGATATATCGGGCCGCCGTGGTCTGCAACTTGGTGGACGTTTGAGACCTCAGACCTGGAATTAGTCCCTCCGGCCACCGGTGAGGACTATATGAAGGAACTGGCATTGTCAGCGCGAGAGATGGATAATGGGAAAAACACCGCCGTAATCGAACTGGAGATCACAGTAGAAGGATTAGATTCGAAAGTTTATAAGCCCACGGCCTTAGATGGATTTTGTTCAAATACATTGTTTAAGCCCGAGCTAACGGATCGACCATATGGATTGACCTGCACGGCCGAGACCGGAATCAAATTTCGTCCTGAAGTGATTAGCGCCTCTAAAAGATACCGTGATCTCAAAACAAAGCAGGTGCGACTGACCATAATAAGTTTCATGGAGAAGAAGAAGAATGAGCACACATACCAGCTATGTTGAAGGTCTCTTGAAACTGGTTCGGGCCGGCCGCCCCGATCCCGTCAAGAAGATCATTAAAGCCCGACTCAAGGGAGAGCAAGAGGACCATTTCGGCCTGATCTCACCCCCGCTCGAACGTGAAGAATACGATGAAAGTGCCGTTCTATTCTATATATACAATACACTTAAGTCAGAATCAGAAGAAGATAAGGGGGCCAGGGATTATCTGCGCCAGGCGGTGGTGGAGTTGGTCACCGATGCGCTCGACGACAGAGATGATTTATTCTATATTGATTCTCTGTGCCGGTTGGTGGGGTATTTCCAGGTGCGGCAAAATGAACGCTTAACCTATCAATTACGCTGCAAAATGTGGGGGTACCTGTGCGCCGGACTTGATCGACCCCTAGAAGAAATGATGCAGTTAGATGACGCGACCCTCGAATATGCCTTAATTGGGCTAGACCTATGGGGTGTTGCCATTTATCCACAAAGAGAAAGCCTTGATTCTCAGAGTCACAAAATTCAGGATCATCACATCAGAGAGGTGATCAGCCTTTTCGAGAAGTGCGCCGAATATTACACCGTGCATTATCTGGACGCCCAAAGGGCCGACGACCCCCGCTTCCATCTGATGACGTTGCTTTTTCGGACGGTTCTCAAGCTCGATCCCAAGTATGCCGGCCGGAACGCTTTTCATAAAATGTGTCAACTGGCGTGGGACAGCCATCAACTGACCGAAGACGATGAAACATATTTGCCAGCGTGGACAGATTTATGCTCCGAATACGGTATGGTTTTCGAGCAGAAACCGATGTGGCGGGAGTCATTTATCGAGGGCCTCAAGACTTGTGGTGTTATCCTAGGCCAGGTAGTCTCCGAATGGAAATTAAGGAATCCGGACGACTTATTCAGATACTCCACACAAAACATGGGCGTACTTGATGATGCGATTGGTGCCGCCGGACCGCCGGACCTCAACAAGGGCGGGAGCAAACTGGCTGACACACTTGCGAGAACAACTGTGGCACCGGATATCTGCAAAGACATTGGCAAACCAGGTAACGCAACAAATAAGAAGAAGCTCCTGCTTGACGCAAACCGGAAATCAAAAATAAAATTTTATCAAGAAGCAGCCTAAAGGACCACATGAAAACTATCAGCTTTTTTTCATTTAAGGGTGGGGTCGGCCGGACCTCTCTGATGGCCAATTTAGGAGCTTATTGGGCCGCCCAGGGCAAAGTGGTGATGCTCATGGATTTGGATTTAGCCGCTCCCGGCTTGAGCTACTCCATACCCGATAAAGAAATGGATGAGCAGAGCCTGGACTTAGGGATGAGCGAGGTCCTTCAGGATTTTTTCGATGGGCTAAAAGAAAATAAGCCAGACATTAATTTCCAGCCGATCAAGCGCCTTGTCCGGAGGGTCGCCTTACCTCTGGACCCTCCAGCGAAGAAAGTTAACGAGAGAATTAATCATCACATGTACTTGCTCCCGGCCGGCGACACCCATTTGACCATCGAGAATTCCATTGTCAAGGCCATGGATGACCTGATGCCGCCGGTGCCATCGTCCGAGCCCGAACCCGACGAAGACGAAGAAAGAACCATTCGCCGCGGATTCGCTTATTACCTGAAGAAAGACCTGAACGAATGGACCGTCCCCGACGGCCCGGCCCAGGGGCGGCACATTGATTACCTGCTTATCGACAGCCGGACCGGTTCAGCCGAATTGATAGATTTGAGCCTGGGTTATCTGGCCGACGAGATGGTCCTGGTCTCCGGCCTGAATAAACAGAATCTGCACGGTCTGGAGAAAACCTTGGAGGCATTGAGGGAGAAACGCATCCCTAAAGGCGAATTTTCCGTTTATGTTACTTTGGTTTATTCTCCCTTGCCTTTGTCCGAAGATGAGGCTTTGTTCGAACGAATGAAGCTGGCCCACGGGACGGTGGCAGAATGTCTGCGGAAAATGTTATCGGGCCGGGAAATCGCTCCCGAACCTTTCTACGTCCATTACACTCCCATTATCGCTCTAAGAGAGGCTCTGCCGGTCATTGAATATCCGGAATCACTTTACGCCAAAGAAGTGAAAGCGATCGCTGAATACCTGGACTCGCGCAGTCTGCCCGATGCCCAGGACAGGCTGCTCGAGGAGGCGCGGCGCAAGGCCATGGCCACCAAAACCGGACCCCTGCCGATGGAGCGGGTTGAAACCAAAGTTCCGGAAGGACCAATTCGATCCAACCTTCTAGCCGACCCGCCGCCCTGGTACTGGCCGCTGCCAAAGGACAGGCAGAGTGATGCTGCGCGAGGCGAAGTATTGAACCGGCTTATGCCGGACAACCCGGTTATCGAACTGGATCGGGAAACATTTGCCAATCGGCTTAGTTGGAACATTTTGGCCATAGATGAGAAACGTCGGATGATGGCGGCCATACCCCATTCGAGTCAGGACCAGACGGATGTCCTTATCAAAAGATTCGAAAATGAACAGACCAGAGCCATGAAGAAGTGGATGGATCAGCCCCAACTCCGGGGTGACCTATTTCGAGATTATTTCGATCATCAAAGGCAGTGGGCCGGGCTGGTCCTGGGTAGTGAAAAGGAAGGCGATCTAAGATTTCTGAAGGCGCCGGGGCTGGGCGAGCCGCTCTTTCCCGACTGGGAAGCGTGGCCGGATTACTGGCTGCGGCTGGCCCGGGACCTCTTTCGGCGTCAAGATGGAGACTCAGGGCTGGCCATGGTGGACCGGGCGGTTGGGTTAACCCGAGAAAAGGTCGAGGTAGCGGAACGTCTGCTGGTAATTATCGAACCGGGTGAAATATCGGGTCCCATCCTGACGGCCGTGGAAAATCATGTCAGAGAAATGGCGCCGGACGATCTCTGGCTGAATTATCATCTGGCCCGGCATTACCTGAAACAATCGCGGCCAGATATCCAGGCCGCCCAGGCTTTGTTGTCGCCGCTTCTTGATCATCCACCAGATGACGCCCGCCGCTGTTACGATCTGGCCGCCCTGGTCCTCGATGAATTGCCCCAGCTGGCCGACCGCACCGAGCCTGTCCTGCGCAAATCCATCAGCCTCGATGATAGATACGACTACCCCTGGAACGGGCTGGGAAATCTGCTCCAGGATCATCTGGACCGATATGAGGAAGCGGAAGAGGCCTATCGCCAGGCCATCAAACTCGATGATAAAGATGCCTACCCCTGGAACGGGCTGGGGAGTCTGCTCCAGGATCATCTGGGCCGATATGAGGAAGCGGAAGAGGCCTATCGCCAAGCTATCAAACTTGATGATAAATTTGTCTACCCCTGGAACAACCTGGGGAATCTCCTCCAGTATGATCTGGGCAGATATGAAGAAGCGGAAGAGGCCTATCGCCGGGCCATCAGCCTCGATGATAAAGATGCCTTCCCCTGGAACGGGCTGGGAAATCTGCTCAAAAATCATCTGAGCCGATATGAGGAGGCGGAAGAGGCCTATCGCCGGGCCACCAGCCTCGATGATAAATCTGCCTTCCCCTGGAACGGGCTGGGGAATCTGCTTAAAAATCATCTGAGCCGATATGAGGAGGCGGAAGAGGCCTATCGCCGGGCCATCAGCCTCGATGATAAATTTGCCAGCCCCTGGCTTGCGCTGGGGAATCTGCTCACGGTTCATCTGGGCCGCTATGAAGAGGCGGAAGAGGCCTATCGCCGGGCTATCAAACTCGATGATAAATTGGCCAGCCCCTGGAACAGTCTGGGGAATCTGCTCCATGGTCATCTGGGCCGATATGAAGAAGCTGAAGATGCCTATCGCCAGGCGGTCAAACTCGATGATAAATTTGCCGCCCCTTGGTACGGTCTGGGGAATCTGCTCCAATATCGTCTGAAACGGTATGAAGAAGCGGAAGAGGCCTATCGCCAGGCCATCAAACTCGATGATAAAGATGCCTCCCTCTGGAATTGGCTGGGGCAACTGCTCCATGGCCATCTGGGCCGCTATGAAGAAGCGGAAGAGGCCTATCGCCAGGCCATCAAACTCGATGATAAAGATGCCTCCCTCTGGAATTGGCTGGGATTGCTCCAAAGGGACGCATATCGAGATTGTGCCGGGTCCAAGGAAACATTCGAATACGGATTGACGATGGACGACCTAACTGCTGATCCTTATTTACACGTGAATCTGGGCCACTTGCTGCTGGATATGGGGCGAGTGGAGCCCGGACGGCGGCATTTGACCCTGGCTCTGGAAGGTTTTGCTGGTCGAGATGAATTTGGATCCGATGTACTTCTGCCGGCGGTGGAACTGGCTGATGAGGAGTTGATCCGGAAGCATCTGGCCGCAGCGGAGGTTGCGGCGGCGAATGGCGAGATATGGCCGGCTTTTTACCTGTTACTTAATGCCGTAGCCCGGCAGGACGCGACGGCCGGAGAAGAATGGCGGCGCCGCAGTTGGGCATTAATGGATGGTTATGACGATCATTTTTACGCGTTGAAGTACCTGTACCATCTGGCCGGACTGCGGCCGGAAACACGGGAACAGGCGGCGAAGCTGGCGGCCGAGCTATTGACCTTTCCGGAGGAGATGACGGCCCGGTTCAAAGATGTCCGAAAGCCCGAGGAGTGGTACGACCGGTTCCGGCCATTCGCGGAGGGGCGCAGCCGCGGGCTGGGGGATCCAGCGGACCGGCATCTGTTCTGCCGCGATGCAGCCGAGGAAGAGGTCGCTCCGGACCAGCCAAACCACGAGGTCAAGCATGATCAAGATAACCGACCTGCATAAGACGTTTAACGCCGGGACGGCTAATGAAGTCTACTCCTTAAGAGGAGTTGACTTAAACATAGAGGCGGGGGAATTCGTCACCATCATCGGGACCAACGGCTCCGGCAAATCCACTTTGCTCAATGCCGTGGCCGGAACCTTCTTGCCCGATTCAGGCCGGGTGGAAATCGCCGGGGTGGATGTCACCCGCCAATGGGATTTCCAGCGAGCCAAACTCATCTCCCGGGTGTTCCAAAACCCTTTCGCCGGCACGGCCCCGGATATGACCATCGCCGAGAATCTGCACCTGGCCTATTTAAGGGGAAAACCCAAGTATCCGAAGACAGAGCTGAAAACATCTCGTTTGGGCAAGTATTGGGAAGAGATCAGGCAACTGGAAATGCAACTAGAAGACCGGCTGGACAACGTTATCGGGACGTTATCCGGCGGTCAGAGGCAAGCTTTGACTTTGCTCATGGCCATAATCAATCCGCCCCAAGTCCTGTTGCTGGATGAGCACACGGCCGCATTAGACCCCAAGTCAGCGGCTCAGGTCATTCGGCTGACCAACAAATTCATCGAACGGGGCCGTCTGACCAGCCTGATGGTCACCCACAGCATGAGCCAGGCCCTGGAACTAGGCACCCGGACCATCATGATGAATAAAGGCCGGATCATCGATGATATTTCTCAAGCCGAGAAACAAAGACTGACCACCAATGACTTACTGGACAAATTCGCCGAACTGCGCAAGACCGAGAGATTGACCGATGAGATGTTGGAAGAGTTGCGGCGGGATTATATCTAGGTCAAACGAAAGACCTGGGTAACAACCTGTTTCTGACCGGTCATCTGCATCTTAGGAACTTGAACAGCAGCACGGTGATATCGTCAAACGGCTCCAATCCGGTTTGGAACTTGTCCAGTTCGGCGAAGATGCGCCGGCAGATGTCCTGGCTGGAGTCGTGTCCATGAGCTTCGATAACCGCCGCCAGCCGCGCCTCACCAAACATCTCATCCTGGGTATTGACCGGTTCAGTCACTCCATCGGTGAAAACGACCAGAGACTCGCCCTCCTCCAATTGCAGGAGGCTGTCATGATACTCCATTTCTTCAATTATGCCGATGGCCGGATTGACGATACTCTGCGTCCGTTCAGCTAGGACCAAGGTTTTCCCCTGGTTGATGATCAGCGGCGGGGGATGTCCGGCGTTGCAGAAGGTAATCAGACCGGTTTTCAGGTTGCAGATAAAATAGAATACGGTGACAAAGTGAGCGGAAGGATTATCCGTGGCTAATGAACCATTTGCCTTGGAAATAGCCGCGGCGGGGCTCAGATTATGGATCGACGCACTTCGGAGCAAAGTCCGAGTCCGCATCATAAATAATCCGGCCGGGACGCCCTTCCCCGAGACATCCGCCACCACCACCCCGATGTGGTCCTTATCTATCAGGAAAAAGTCATAATAGTCCCCGCCTACCTCCTTAGCCGGCTCCATTCGGGCGAATATCTCCACATTTTCAGCCTCTGGAATGGGCGGAAACACCGTGGGCAAGGCATCTTGCTGGATCTGACGGGCCAGACGCAATTCGCTTTGAATCCGTTCCTTTTCCTCCATTGTCCGAGCCAGTTCCCGCGTTCGTTCCTGGACTTTGATTTCCAGGATCTCGTTTTGCCGGGCCAGTTCCTCTTTAGCCAGCTTTAATTGCAGGTGGTTTTTGACCCGAGCCTGGACTATGGGCGGGTTGATGGGTTTGGTCAGGTAATCGATGGCGCCAAGTTCCAGGCCTTTCGCTTCGTCCTCGGACTCGCCCATGGCGGTAATGAATATGACCGGGATATCCCGGAAGCGGTCATCGGCTTTCAGTCGGCGGCAGACTTCGTAACCATCCATTCCCGGCATCATGATATCGAGAAGGATCAAGTCCGGGGGGGCGGAGGCAACGATTTCCAGGGCGTCAAATCCATTAACGGCCACGATGACCTCATAGAGATCGCCCAGTGTCTCCACCAGCAGATCGAGGTTGACTTCAGTGTCGTCAACCGCCAAAATGGTGCATTCTGACAAATTGTTAGTCATGAGTCCCATTGGTTGTGGTGTGGTTGGGGAAAGGGGCCGGACGCCGACTTCGTCGAAGGTCGTTGGAACTAGTATCAGCCCATTTAATTCCAAGTGGAAACGGTTTGTGCTTAACCTAAGTTAAACCTGTTTCATTGTCAATGCTAATTAGGGTCGGAGGATAACGGACCATCCGGTCATGCCTCCGCTTGAAGACATTAGTTAAGTTCCCTTTGGGGGATCAACGCCGGATTCCATCGCGATTAAATCCGCCAGATTTGTTCGGCCATATTTTTCTTCCATCGCTTTCCCGATCTGAGCCACCAGACGTTGCACTTTATCATCGTCATCGATAGGCGGGCCTTCCAGATAATAGCCGTCGCGGCGGTGCAAAGATGCCGCCACCTCGCTCAAGTAGATCTTATGAAGCGGCCGGGCCGGTTGGTATCTTCTTTCCGGACCTTCAAGTTCGGAGATAAAACCATCTTTGACCAGGATATAGGTCAACTCCTCCAGCAACAGGGCGGGCGTCCGGCACAATCTGATCAAATCCGATAAATTAAGCGGTTTTTTCCCCAGGTCGAAGGCCCGGCCGATATGATACAGTACCTTGAGGCTAATGGCCTGCCCCGTCTCGAAGGACGTGTATCGACGGTCCACCGCCTCATAGAAAATCCCAGTCTGAAAAGCATACGCCAATCTGGCTCCGATTAAGGTAATCATCCAACTGAGTTGGGTCCAAAACATAAATAACGGGAGTGTGGCCAGCGCGCCGTAGATCGCGTTTTGTTGGGCCAGTTTTGCTTGGAACCCAATGTAAATAAACTGGAGAAGTTGCCAGAGCAAGGTGACGATGAAGGCGGCGGCGGCGGCCGGCCCCAGTTGGACGCGAGTATTGGGCATAAATACATAAAAGAAGGTAAACGCGACCCATAAAGCCAGGTAGGGCATAAAGGCGAAAAGAATCGTGAACATGTTACTGAAAAGGGCATAATCCATGAGATGATGCACAATGGTGGAGCTGGACAAGGTGGTATTGACACCGACGGCTGAAAGCACCAGGATGGGGCAAACAATCATGATGCTCAAATAGTCATTGATTTTTCGGTAAATTGAACGGTCGCGTCTGACTCCCCAGATATCGTTAAGCGCCGTCTCCACATACCCCAGGCTCTTAATCACCGAGAACAATAGGGTCAGAATCCCCACCGCGCCCAGGGTTCCGGCATTAATGTTTTCGACGTATTCCAGAATATATCCGATGGCCGAAGCCTGGGCCTGGGTGAATTTATTAATGGCCAGTTGCCGGGCCACTTCAGGTACTCCCATGCCCTTAGACACGGACACGGAAATGGCCAGGATCGGCACGACTGACAGGAGGGTGATAAAAGTCAGACTAAAGGCGTAGAGAGTGATCTGACGATCCCAAATTCCGTACGCGATAAGATATATGGTTTGGTGGAGATAACGCCGGACTTGAGCGGTCCGGGGCAGACGGGCCAGGGAATCCTTCCCTAACAGGTCGTCGGAGTTAACTGAACCATTTCTTGTGACGGAATTTTCATCTGGGATCATGCGCAATTTCTGTTCTCTCGGCAGTCAATAGCCGGTTTAGGAGGTAACATTGTATCCATCTAAGGAGATTGGAGAAGTCTGTCGAGAGGCTCTCCGGCCCGGAGCAGGACCTCGGCCTCGGTACGCCATGATTAGATTCTCGTGACCGTCGCCGTCTAAGAATGATCACGATTCATTGGCCCCGGTTGAGATCACATTCAAGAGCCGAACCGGCTCGATGATGATTTCTATTTTCAGCAACCCGGCTGTCCATTGTTCCCGCAACAGCTCTTGGCTCTGATTAGTTTAAGCAAATTGTTTTTGATGACCAGTCCCACTTTGTGCGTGAATGGTACGGGTGAACGAAGGTTATTGATCACATCTTTCAAATTGGGTTTCTTTTCCGAGCACATAATATCCTCACCTCCTGACAACTCCCATCTGCAGTCTTAGCCGAAGGGTCGATGCGCTCCCGCATGGCCCGCTCTCCGTCCCCGATGCTTTACTGAACCACAGCGTCAAGCTAAAATCAAGGATAGTTTGATGGAAGACCGGGATAAACGAAAGAAATAGTCTCAAAACGACTAAGCCCAAATATGCCCCGAAGGGGTGGTCCGGGTTAGCCCATGGCGATATCTCAATACTGTTGAATTAAGAAGATGACGTTAAGATTTCTCACTACGCACCGAAATGACAGATAGGTGGACCATCCGGAATGACGAAGTAAATTTGTCATTCCGAGCGAAACGAGGAATCCTACAGAACTATTGACTCCGGTTGGCTCTTGTTATAATCTACCTTGACTAACTATCTGCCGCTGCCTGGGCTCTCCATCTGAACAGGGAGCGCCCTACCTGGCGCCGGCGGCTTTTATAAAATGATATTTAATCCGGTCAGGAGCCAAGAGCATGAATGGGCCTCAAAGAATCCTTATTTACACCGGCGACGGCAAAGGTAAGACATCGGCTGCATTGGGTACGGCCCTTCGGGCATGTGGAAATGGAATCAAGGTATTGATCCTGCAGTTCATTAAGGCGGATGATCGGACAGGTGAATTGGCCGCTGTCCGGCACCTGACCGGGATTGACATGATTCAAGGGGGGCTGGGCTTCGTACCCCCCCAATCCAACCCCAAGTTTGCCGAACATCGGGATGCAGCCCAAGCGACCTTGCGCAAGGCCAGGGAAGTTTTAAAATCGGACAAATACGATATGATTATTTTGGACGAGGCCTGTGTCGCCGTATCCTTGGGACTAATTCAGGAGGATGACCTGGTTGCGGCCATTGCGGAGGCTAGACCTGAGCTCTACCTGATAATGACGGGCCGTAACGCGACACCCCGACTCATCTCCCTGGCCGATACTGTTACGGAGATGCTGCCTATAAAACACGCCATGTCCCAAGGGCGAAAGGCCCAGAAAGGGATAGAATACTAATCGGCCCATCCCTTTTGTGGTCCCCGTCGCCAGTTACGACTGAAGCAATAGTGAAAATCCAAGAAGCACAATCGCGTTCTCTACCGTTATGCTTTTAATGGAGGCCCGATGAATATTATTGTGTGCGTCAAGCAGACGCCTGAAACGGTGGAAGCCGACTTGACTATAGACCCGACCGGACAGGATATTAACCGGGATGATTTGGTCTATACCATTAACGAGTGGGATAACTACGCCGTCGAAGAGGCCATCAGACTAAAGGAAGCCCACGGCGGTCAGGTTACAGTGGTCACCCTGGGGGGAGCAGATTCCGAGGACACCCTGCGCCGATGCCTGGCCATGGGGGCCGACAAAGCCATCTTGCTATCCGATAAAATGTTCGAACATGGAGACGCCCGGGCGACTGCCCAGGCCCTGGTCCAGTGCATCAAAGAAAGGCCGTTTGATCTCATTCTGACCGGCAGCCAGGCCGCTGACGTCGGTCAAGGGCAGGTGGGGCTGATCCTGGCCCAAAAACTGAATATCCCCCACGCGGCATTGGTCATCAGGTTTGGAGATAGACAATGGAGCGGCCATCGTCCACCGGGAACTGGAAGGGAACATGGAAGAAGTCTTAAAGATAGCCTTGCCGGCCATGTTGTCCATCCAGACCGGGATCAATGAGCCTCGCTATGTGTCCATCATGGGCATCCGAAAAGTCCGAACCAAGACTATCGAGACCATGGACGCCGAAGACCTGGAACTGACCGAAGCCCAGACCGGCGAATCCGGATCCTGGACCCGATTGACTCGGATGTGTTTGCCGGTGGCCGAGAAAACAGCCGAGATAATTGCGGGACGACCGGAGGAAGCCGCGATCAGGCTGGCTGAGATAATAAAAAATAATGGAGGGTTGGCCTGATGGGTGAGATATTGGTGCTGATGGAAAGCCGTCAGGGGGAATTGCGAGACGTCTCGTTGGAAATGTTAACCTTAGCCTCCAGGCTGGCCGCGGCGAACGGGGAACTGGTTACCGCCCTGGTCCTGACCTCCCAAGAACACGCGGCCCACCTGACGAAGCAGGCGGCGCGTTATGCCGATTCCATCTTAACCCTCCAGAAGGAATCATTTGCCGTCTATCAGGCCGGTGAATATGAAGAGGCCCTGGCGGCATTGATTAACGAGCGCCGCCCCATTCTGACCCTGGTCGGTCATACCGCTTTTGGCATGGATTTTATGCCCCGATTGGCTTCACGCCTGGATATCCCCCTGGCCACGGATTGCCTGTCCCTGTCTAGAGAAGGTGGGGTCCTGACCGCCGTTAGGCAGATGTATGGCGGCAAGATTAGCGCCGAGGTGCAGCTTCGGGAAGCCCCCGGCTATCTGGTGACGGTCCGACCCGGTGCATGTTCCTCTGCGGCAAGCAAGGCTGAACCGGGAAAAGTGGAGGTCCGGGACTGGACTTCAGATCCGGTGACGGCTGGACGGACCTTTATCAAATATCTGGAGACAGCCGGCGGTGGAGTCGATATTACCCAAGCGGATATTTTGGTCTCAGTGGGCCGGGGCATCGGCAAACCGGAGAACATTCCTTTGGCCGAGGAACTGGCTCGGATTTTGGGCGCGGAACTGGCCTGTTCCCGGCCGGTGGCGGACAAGAATTGGCTGCCCAAACACCGGCAAGTGGGCACATCCGGCCGCACGGTCAAGCCGAAGGTGTACCTGGCCCTGGGTATTTCGGGCGCGTTCCAACATCAGGCCGGGATGAAGAGATCACAGACCATCATCGCCATCAATAAGGACCCCAAGGCGCCTATCTTTAGCATTGCGGATTATGGAGTAGTCGGGGATCTGTTTCAGGTCGTCCCTGCCTTAAAAGACCAACTGAAAACCATCCTGAAGAAATAGGGCCGAAGGGGCGGCGGGGCGGCGATCTCATCAATCCCCAAAAAAATGGAGCCATCCCGGTGATTCGGACGGCCCCAAACATTATGACGGTAACATCGGCTGGTCAGACCGGGATTAAAAAACTCCGAGCAGGTTCAAGGCCAAAATCAAGAGGCCGATGCAGGCGATTCTTTTTACCCAAACCGGGCTGACTCGCTTGGCGATTTGTGGGGCGATGAACCCGGCCAGGATGGCTGCCGGGAACATGACGAGGAAAAAAACCAGATCAAAATTGCCGAACTGGTAATGGCGGGTACTGCCGATAACCGTGTTGAAAAAGATGGCCAGCAGGGAGCTACCCACCACTACGTACATAGGCAGACCCAGGCCGACAGTCATCAGCGGGACCATGAACGGACCGCCGCCAAACCCAAACATGGAGGCGACAATAGCCAGGAGGAATGCTCCGATACACCCCAAGACGATATTAACCTTAAATTCCTGCCCCCAGAAATTGACGATCATGGTTTTGTCTCCTATATTAACGCAATTATCTGATTAGACTTATTTCTTGGCCCTGGCCACTTCTTCAGCCCGCTTCTTAAACTCTTTTAGGATCGCCTGTTCCTTTTTGTTCTTGCGGGATCCTCGGGTTAAGAGAAGTGCCGATGATATCGCCAAGGCGCTTGAAGGCGATTATCGTCAAGAGCACCTCTTCGCTTTGAAGCAGGCCGTTGACGCCTACGAATTCTATCATCGGCAAATGGAAGAATGCGATGAAAAAATTAAGGCGTACCAGCAGAGTTTTAAGCCCAAAGTAGATCCGGCTTTACATCCGTTAAAAAAAGCCAAGGGGGCGAAGAAAAAGGTCCAAGGCAACCAGCCGCGCTTTGATCTCAGAGAGAATTTGTACCGCATCACCGGGGTGGATTTCACCCAAATTGCCGGGCTGAACGTCATGACCATCCAGACCATCATCACGGAAATAGGATTGGACCCCAGCGCCTTTCCCACCGCCAAACATTTTGCCTCATGGCTGGGTCTTTGTCCTGCCAACAAAATTACCGGCGGCCGAGTCAAGAGTTCCAGAACCCGCAAAGTGACCAATCGGGCCGCCACCGCTTTCCGATTAGCCGCCATGTCCGTTTCTCGGAGCGACAGTTTCCTGGGAGCGTTTTACCGACGCAAACGAGCCCAGCTTGGTGCCCCCAAGGCCATTACTGCTACGGCCCACAAGATGACCGTGCAATTCTACTCCTTGTGGAAAAATGGCGGGGCGTATAAGGACCCAGGCCAAGATTACTACGAACAGAAATACCGAGACCGCACCATAAAAAATATGAAGAATACGGCCGCAAAACTGGGCCTGGAATTAACCCTGACCCCGGTGGTGAGCCCGGAGACCCAAGCGGCAGTTGGGATGTGATCCCGGACCAAAATCGTGAAGTTTCTCATGAG
>JADFYC010000220.1 GCA_015233295.1 Deltaproteobacteria bacterium
TGCGGTCAAAAAGTCCCCTGGCCGTTATCCTGGACGCTGTTGGGGCTGGTGGCCGGCGCCGGGGTTTTGATCATCATCGCGGCTATCGGATGGACCGGGCCGGCGGCGTCTTCCGGGGGCGTCCTTCTTTTCTTCCTCCTGGGCTTGTGGCTGGTCCAGTCCGCCCTGGAGCCATATCATCCGCCGAACGATATCTGGCACCGGCAGGACGCCGGACCAATTATTCTGACCGGGGTGGTGATTGACCAACCTGGTTTTTATCCGGACCATGTTGTCTATGTGATGGATGCGCAATGGGAGCACCAACCGGGCCGGGATCTGCCCCGAACCGGCATCTTTCAACTGAGCATCGACAAAAGCGGCCCGGTGTTCAGATACGGCGACCGGGTCCGGATGCGGGTGGATCTGCGGCCCGTGAGGAACTACAATAATCCCGGTTCATTCGACTATCGCTCACATATGTTGAGCAAAGAGGTCTCCCTGCTCGGCCATATTCCGGGAAACCGGTTGGCTGTGGTCGTAGGCCGTGAACCGCCCAGTTTGATTATGGTCTGGGTCGAAGATTTCAGGCAAAGGGTTCGTGAATTCATTGATACCCACATGCCGTTTCGGACCAGACCGGTGCTGCGGGGACTCTGGCTGGGGGAACAGAGTATCCTGCCCCAGGATGTCCAGTTGCTGTTCATCCGGACTGGATGCGGGCACGTCATGGCCGTCTCCGGTTTTAACCTGGTGGTGGTGGCAGGAGCCTTCTATGTGATCTTTTATTTTTTTTTGTCCAGGTCGGAAAGGCTCTTCTTCTTTCTTAGTCCCCACAAAACCGCCGTATTCATGGCCTTTGTTCCGGCCACAGCGTATGCCCTGGTTACCGGCATGGCGGTGGCAACCCTCCGGTCTCTGGTAATGATGGCCGTCTTCCTGGTCGTCCTCGGCCTATCCCGGGTCAAGGATGTGATTAACGCCCTGATCCTGGGCGCCTTCCTTATGTTGTCGGCCTCCCCCCTGACCTTGTTCAATGTATCTTTTCAGCTTTCATCCGTGGCCGTACTGGGCCTGGTGATCATAATGGACCGCTGGCCCGCAGCCTTGTTCAACGAGGAAAAACGCTACCTGAACTGGTTGAACGGGGTGTGGTTGTTCTTTGCCGTCAGCCTGGCTTCCTGGTTGGTTACTTTGCCTATCTCGGCTCATCATTTTGCTGGGTTTTCCATCATGGCCGTGGTGGCCAACATCGTGGCCGTGCCGTTATTGGGCTACTTGGCCATCCCCCTGGGGCTGATGGTTATGGCCCTACTCCCCATCTCCTCCTGGCTGGCGGAATTCGTTGGTCTGCTCGGGGCGGTGGCCACATCCTGGACCCTTGATTTCCTGGGCTGGCTGTCGTCATCCCCTTTGGCCATGGTGGATGTGGCCCTTTCCTGGGCCGAGGCCGGCATATTCTATGTGGTCCTGTTTTCCGCTTGCTTCATTCAGAAACGAACCGCCAGAGTGATCCTGGTCGCGGGATTGTGCCTGACACTGGTTGACGTGGGTTATTGGTATTGGTACCGGCACTGGCGGTCCAGCCTGGTGGTCACTTTCTTGGATGTAGGCCAGGGAACGTCCACGGTCGTGGAATTTCCCCGGGGTCCTACCATGGTGGTAGACGGCGGAGGCAACCAGACCATGCGATTTGATCCGGGCGAAAGGGTGCTGATGCCTTTCCTCCTGTCCAAGAAAATATATACTATTGATTACGCTGTACTGAGCCATCCCCATATCGACCATTTGGGCGGACTGGTGTCTCTGGTCAAGCGTTTCAAGGTGGGACAATTCTGGTCAACCGGCGTAACCGACGAGATTGAACCTTTTAAGGAGTTACGGAAGGCGCTGGCCGCCCGAGGTGTCCCGGATGTCTATCTTCAAGACCTGACCCAACCCCGTCATATGGGGGCGGTGGAGACACGCGTAGTTTATCCCCCGGCCGAGTTGATTATGGAGCAAGTCAGACCGAAATGGTTACACCTGAACAATACTTCTTTGGTCTTGCGGCTGGTCTTCGACCAGGTGTCATTTTTGATTCCGGGCGACATTGAAAAAGAAGCCGAGACCGTTTTGGGCGCCTCGGATCAAGATATCTCGGCTACGGTTCTGCTTGCTCCGCACCATGGCAGCAAGACTTCCAGCACGCCTGAATTTATCCACCGGGTCGGGCCGATGTACGTTGTTTTTCCTGTAGGTTACAGGAATCAGTTCCACCTGCCCCACCCAACGGTGGTGACCCGGTACCAGACCGCCGGCGCCAGGGTCTACCGGACTGATCGCGACGGGGCAGTCATGGCAGAGACCGACGGCCGCCGCCTGAATCTCACGGCTTATGCCGAGTAATGCAAATTTTTAGGTAGTTGCCTGACGGAGAGGGTATCATTTCTCACCCCCGGATTCATGCGTGGGGATGAGAAACGTACCACTGGAAAGGTGGCCGATCTTGTGGGCATCACCCTGGATGTTGGAGACAGAACCGGCTAACACCTGTTGACATGGCGGACGAAAGAGGACGCACAACATCAATGCGAAGTTGACGAGCGAGCCAACGAAGATCCAGCGGGGAGGATAACTCGCGGCGTCCTCTGCCTGGTTAGGCATCAAAGATATCTAAGTAACCACCTGACGCACCGGAAAAACCTGTGTTTTCAAGTCTCTCTCGGGGGCCAAAAAGAAGCAGCTCTAAAGAAGAAATGGACAGCTATGGTGTTTATTGTACCCGTTCTTTAAGCGTTTTTCCGGGAGTGAATTTGACGGCCTTAGAAGCCGGGATCTGGATCTTCTCGCCGGTCTTAGGATTCCTTCCCTCGCGGGCGGCTCGTTCCACTACCTTAAAGCTGCCAAAACCGGTGAGAGATACAGCGTCTCCTTCGCTCAAGGCGGACAGGATTCCCTCAATCATGGCGTTTACTGCTTCCCCAGCAGCTTTTTTAGTGATATCAGCCTTTTCCGAAATAATGCTGACCAAGTCTTCCTTTTTCATACTCTTTCTCCTTTAAATGTTAAGTTCAGTTATCACGGACTGACAATTCTTTAAGCGCAGTCTCCCGCCCCTGCCTCCCTGTCCGGATTCGCTTTTCCCCCAACGATTTTCCGTCCGGGCAGAGATTATTCTTGATCGCCTTTGGCTGCCGCGTCCTTGGTCCAGGCGTTCCCAGCCAACTGGAACTATAGTCGCCTGTTTTCTGTCGCCTGTTTTCTGTCTTGGATCGGCCGGCAGCGGCATTTTTCAATGCCGGCATAACGAATATAAGAAATATTCCTTCCTCCAGGCACGGTATCCGGGAAAGGTTTTATCAGCTTTTGTTCCAAAAGCATCCTGGTATCACCGATGAAGTAGCCCCGCTCCCCACAAAACATATTATTTTTAGGGGATAATACCACGGTCGGCTGAAACTAACCTAGAATCTTTTGTTTGTCAAGAGGTTCTGAGCAGCTCAAAGGACTAAAAATTTTATCCCAAAGATTAGCGGAGGGGAGCGTTTTCGTCGATTCCAGATTATGGAATAAATTTATTGATATTATAACTTGTTGTCAAATATGAAGGTTCAATCTTGTAATAATCAAAGAATAGTTCACCAAATTTGGTTTTTTTGACGTTTAGAAAAGCGATTTTGAGCTACCTTATCTGGGAAAACTGTTATACTGCGTCTCCGGGTTGGGTTGCGGGTTGCGAGGTCGAGACAACCAGACAATTATTATATCTCGAGATATCCGAATCGTACCTTTTCAAGATGACCTGGCAGATGGTAGTCTTCAACAAGTGTCCGATAACAGGCAACCAGCAACAATGGCCCAGAAACTCCATTTAAGACCGTATCAAGTATCAATGGAAGGACGCAACGCTTAACCCGCAACACGTTATGATTGACTGTCGGAAACACTTCACAGGAGAATCGATGAAAGAGCAATATCTCAGCGCCGAAATTGAGAGCGCCTCCGGGTTGGCGGCGCCTGCCTGGGACCTGACCGATCTTTACCCGGGACCCGACGACCCCGGCATATTAGAGGGGTTAGTCACAGCCCAGCGGATGGCCGAGGAGTTCGCCGCCGCATATCGGGGCAAGATCAATCAACAGGATTCAGATGCAGCCGTTTTGCTGGAAGCTTTGAGACAATATGAGGCGATTCATGAGACGGGACTTCGACCCCTTTTCTTTGCCTCGCTGGATCAGGCCGGCGACACCCAGGATGAAAAGCGAACCGGGTTACTACAAAAAGTTCGGGAGAAATGGCACGATGTGTCCCAACAACTAGTCTTTTTTCCTTTGGAAATCATGTCCCTCCCGGCGGATACCCTCAAGTTCCTGACCTATCATCCGGAACTCCAGGCTTACCGCCATTTCCTCCAGACTCTGCTGGCTCAGAAACCCCATCACCTCACCGAGGCGGAAGAAAAGATCATCAACACCAAGGATCTTTCCGGCCGGACGGCTTTCACCTCGCTGTTCACCGAGCTGATGGGCTCTTTGACCTTCCCCCTGGAAGTGGATGGCCAAATCAAGGACTTAACCTCGGCCGAAGTGCTGGCTTTGCTATATTCGCCGGACGGCTCCCTGCGGGAACGGGCTTACCGGACCTTTATGGACGGGGTGGCCCGGCATAGCCTGGTGTTCAAGAATATCATCAACGCCCTGCTGTTGGATCACGGTCTGGACGGCAAGCAGCGCGGCTATAGGACTCCATTGAGTAAGTCGGCGCTGGACAACGAATTGGATGAAGCCGTCATTGACACAATGATGGCCGTGACCGAGCAACATTATCCGCTGGCGCAGAGGTATTACCGACTCAAGGCCGGACTGCTGGGCCTGCCTAAGCTTAAGAACACGGACCTGTATGCCCCCCTGGAGACGCCCGGCGAGCCCATAAGTTTTGATCGAGCCAGGGAACTGGTGCTGGAGGCCATGAACGGATTTCATCCTGTGTTTCATCAGTCCGCCCGGAAATTTTTCGACCGCAACTGGATTGACGCCGGCGTGCGCAAAGGAAAACGGCAGGGAGCCTTTTGTAGCTGCTATTTTCCGGGGCATCATCCTTACATTCTGATGAATTATACTGGGAACCTGCGCGATGTCATGACCCTGGCCCATGAACTGGGGCACGGGATCCACGACCTGCTGGCCGCGGGGCAGACTTTCCTGAATTTCAGCCCGCCTCTGGTCCTGGCTGAAACGGCTTCCATCCTGAATGAACTGGCCCTGACCCGGAGTTTGTTGGCCAAGCCGGAATTCATCGGTCAGATCAAGGGCCTTCTGGCGGCCAAGATTGAAGACATCACGGCCACTGTTTTTCGGCAGAACGTCCTGACCCGATTCGAGCAGGCTATCCACGGGTTGCGTCAAGATCATCTCCTCGGGACTGACGAGATCTGTGACGCCTGGTGGCAGGAAAACGCCAAACTTTATGGCTCCGAGGTGGAGATGATTCCCTCTTATCGGTGGGGCTGGACCTATATCCCGCACTTCATCCATTATCACTTTTACTGCTATAGCTACGTCTTCGGGCAACTAACCTCCCTGGCTTTGTATCAGGCCTTGTTGGATCAGGGTCCGGATTTTATCGATAAGATAATCCATCTCCTCAGCCTGGGCGGTTCCAGCGCTCCGCGGCAGATCCTCTCTGCTCTGGGGTGGGACCCCGCCGACCCGGCGTTTTGGACTCAGGGATTTACTTTTTTGGAGAATCTAATAGATGAATTAGAGCGCCGTTAACCGCGGTTGGGTGGCCAAACAGAAGAGCGGGCGGACTAGGCCCTCACGGCAGAGCAGGTCGTGAGGGTCTGGGGGCCGGATTGGCCCCGCCGGAGAAAGGGACTCTGAACGCCGATTAATTTATTCAACGATTAACCGGACCGTAGTGAAGTAGTTTGTCAAAACATCCGAAGCCGATGTGTACTCCGCTATCAAGGCCAAGTAATTACAGAGTGCTTTAGCCAATACATTCATTTTCTTGCCCGACCCAGGGCGTCTGCCATTATCATCGCATTAAGAACTTTTTCCGGGGTAATATCGCCAGCTTCGTGGTGAATAGGCTGTTCGGGGGCACACGCTTTTTCAGCGGCCTTCATTAGCATAACCCTGTCGGTTTGCTGAAGTCCGATATCAGCAAAGGTTGTAGGCAAGCCTACGTTCTCGCAAAAGGAATACACATGTTCCACCTCTTCAGGCAAGGCTGCTGTGAGGTGGAGTCCTGACAAAACCCCAAAGGCAACCTTTTCGCCATGATAATATGAGTGAGTTTCTTTAAGGGTAGTGAGTC
>JADFYC010000221.1:0-4012 GCA_015233295.1 Deltaproteobacteria bacterium
GTGTTAGGGAAGGATGGTTAGATCAGCGGCCACAACTTGAAATGAACGTAAATGGGCTCAAGGCTCTGATCGTGGATGACAATGCGACCAACCGGATGATTCTAAACGATACGCTTTCCGGCTGGGGGGCGGTGGTGACGGAGGTGGAAAACGGTCTTCAGGCCATAGATTTGCTGGCCCAGGCCCATGATGCCGGGAAGCCTTTTGGCTTACTGCTGGTTGACCGCCGGATGCCGGATATGGACGGATTTGCCATGGTCGAGAGAGTCATGGGAAATCAGGAGGCGGCTCCACGTATAATCATGATGATTACTTCCGACGATCCTTGTGACGACCGGGCCGGCCTGACCGGTTTTCTGGTCAAGCCGGTCGGACGATCGGAGTTGATGGACGCTGTGTTGCATGTCACCGGAAACATGGATCGCATGAACGATAAGGTCAGCGGGGAATTCCGGGAGAACGGAACCATCAGCCTTCCAGCGCTGGACATTTTGTTGGTTGAAGACAATCCTAGTAACCGGAGACTTGTCGAACTCTACCTCAAAAACACCTTGTGCCGTCTCGACATGGCCGAAAATGGACAGGTCGCAGTGGAAAAATTCGTGGCCTCCCGGTACGACTTGGTGTTGATGGATATAGTCATGCCGGTCACCGATGGATTTGAAGCGACCAGACAAATCAGAGAATGGGAAAAAGTTAACTCCAGCCCCCCTACCGAAATCGTGGCCCTTACCGCTCATGCCTTCAAGGGAGATAAGCAAAGATGCCTCGACGCCGGCTGTAATGATTATTTGACCAAACCGATTAATAAAGACAGGCTGTTCAAAACAATTCAAAATTTTGTCATGAAAAGGAAAGGCGACGGCGGTGCAGCAACTATGACTTCTTCTCCGCCGGCGGGGAAGGCCGATCGGCCGCGAGAGATGACATCTGTCCGGCCGGCCACTGAAAAACCGCCGACTCCGCCGGAAATGGGGCAGAAGATGGATTATGTTGTCAAGGTGAATTCGATTCTGGAAGATTTGATCCCAGAATTTATCAGTGACTATCGGAATTATATCAGTTCCATGCACCAGTCCCTGGCTGGTGGGAATTTTGACGCCTTGAAGCGGATCGCCCATAGCATCAAGGGTTCAGCCGGTAGCTACGGGTTCATATATCTAGGCGAACTCGGACTGGCCATTGAACTTGCCTCCAAAAAGGCCGACACCGCGGCCATCGCCGATCACCTGGCCGTTTTTGCGGATTATCTGGATCGGGTGGTGATAGAATATTATTGACCTGGAAGAGGGCGCGTGATCGTGACTTCGGATGCAGTTGTCAACAGCCATGACCGGTTTTTCAAGCGTTTTCGTCTCCAATCATTTCTAGTTGAAAGAGGCGCTGGACGATGTCTTTAACAACCAAAGAGGTGATGCTATGCCCGGTTTAGCCGAAATATGGTTCCAAGGAGGTCTCCAAGAAGGTCTCCGTGGGGTGCAAGCGATGTTGCGGGAGACGATTTTGGAAATCCTCGGGAGCAGATTCGGCCAGGTTACTTCAACGATCGGAGATCGGATCAAGGCCATAGCCGACACCGCCGTGCTAACGGAATTGCGCAAGAAAACATTGGTTGTCGGTTCGTTGGAAGAGTTTCAGGGGATCATTGGTGTTGTTTGTAAATGGACCCCGGAAGAATGCGAGAGATGGCGTCAACTCTGGTATGAAACGGGGGTTGAGGAGGGTCGAGCGAAGATCGTGCGGAGAGATATATCAGAGATCCTGGAGTATCGATTCGAGTCTATTCCTTCGTCCATAGCCGAACAGATTGAACGAATTTATGACCTCACCCAACTCGTCGGGTTACGTGAAAAGGCCTGGCTGATTCCCTCGTTGGAGGAATTTGGAACTCTCGTCGATGAAATTGTTGCCGCCAATTTGGATAGGTAGGATGAATCGCCCCTTGGAAGAATGACAATAGCCATATCGAATACTTACCACTGATTGATTAACCTCTCAACCGACATGATGGAGAATTCGCTAAAGATATGAAATACATCAAATACGGAGACAAAAATGGCGCCATTGCTTTTGGAGTAGACGAAGGCGTCGGATTTCGCCGGATCAGCGGCAATTTCTTGGAACCATATCAGGTTACCGGACCGGAGATCTCTTTGTCCGAAGTGCGCCTGCTGGCCCCGGTGACGCCGTCCAAGGTGGTGGCCATCGGCTTGAACTACCGCGACCATGCCCAGGAAATGGGGCTTAAGCTGCCGGAAGAACCGTTGCTGTTTCTGAAGCCGGCCTCCTCGGTGATTGGACCGGGTGACGGCATCGTTTATCCGGCCATGTCCCGGCAGGTTGACTATGAAGCTGAAATGGGAGTAGTTATCGGGAAGACCGCCAGGAATGTTGAAGTCAATCAAGCGGCTGACTATATTTTCGGCTACACCTGCCTGAATGACGTCACGGCCCGGGATCTGCAAGCCAAAGACAAGCAGTGGACCAGAGCCAAGAGCTTTGACACCTTTTGTCCTCTGGGCCCTTGGGTCGTCTCCGGGTTGACCCCGGATAGTCTGGATATCCAGTGTCTGTTGAACGGTCAGGTCAAGCAGTCTTCAAACACTCGTCATCTACTATTCAATGTCTTTGAACTGGTCTCTTTCATTTCCAAAGTCATGACCCTGCAACCGGGTGATGTGATCGCCACCGGGACAACTTCGGGAATTGGGCCGATGACTCCAGGCGATGAGGTGGAGGTTCGGATAGCCGGGATCGGCTCTTTGGTCAATCGGATCGTGGGCTGAATATTCCGGGTTTCGGGTTGGAGGAACCAGACGGACATCAAAAAAAATATGATCGGGAACTTGTTTATAGTCAACAGGTTATCTTGCTCAGCCGGCTTGATTCTCCAGTGACGCGGCCTCCCGGCGGACGAAAAAAGCATTGACTCGTCGTTCATCCTGACTTATTTTGGTGAGTGGTAGGTTCGATCGAATTTAAAGAACGGCCCTATCAGTGAATGAACTGAATCTGTCGGCATCTTCGGGTGTACGCTCGTGATCTCTTTTCCACCCCAATCTCCACAGGAGACAATTCTAATTATGTTTTCCGTCGCTCTGTCTAACAGAATCAAGAACCTTCCCCCGTATTTGTTTATGGAAATAGACCGGTTAAAAGAACAGGTCAGGTCAAAAGGGGTTGACATAATCGACCTGGGTGTGGGCGATCCGGACTTGCCTACTCCGGAACACATCATCAAGAAGTTGGCCGAGTCGGCCGCGGATCCGGCCAACCACCGCTATCCCTCCTATTCCGGGATGAACGAATTCAACAAGGTCGTGGCTGATTGGTATCTTCGCCGTTTCGGGGTCAAGGCGGATTACCGGTCCGAGGTCATCACCCTGATCGGATCCAAAGAGGGGTTGGCCCACTTCCCTCTAGCTTTCATTAATCCCGGTGATCTCGCCCTGGTTCCCAGCCCGGCTTACCCGGTTTATAATGTGGCGACCATGTTCGCCGGGGGCGAGTCATTTTTTATGCCGCTAACCGCTGAAAATGATTTTTTGCCGGACCTGGCGGCTATCCCGTCGGATGTGGCCGGCCGGGCTAAAATTATGTTTATCAACTACCCCAACAATCCCACCGGCGCTGTGGCCGGGCTGGATTTTTACAATGCGGTGGTTGCCTTCGCTAAGAAACACAACATCATCGTTTGCCATGACGCGGCTTATTCAGAGCTGGCCTTTGATGGATACAAGCCGGTCAGTTTTCTGAATGCGGCCGGGGCCATGGAGGTCGGAATCGAGTTCCATTCTCTGTCCAAGACGTATAACATGACCGGATGGCGAATCGGGTTTGCCGTGGGCCGGGCTGAAATCGTGGCTGCCGTAGGTAAGATAAAGAGCAATATTGATTCCGGGGCTTTTCAGGCGGTCCAATGGGCCGGAATCGAGGCTCTGACGGGCGATCAGAACGTGGTGGCCGGCCTGATGAACATCTACACCGAACGTCGGAATGTCCTGGTCTCGGG
>JADFYC010000221.1:4055-6242 GCA_015233295.1 Deltaproteobacteria bacterium
GGATTGCATGTCGAACCGCCCAAAGCGACTTTTTATCTCTGGGTGAAGGTTCCGTCCGGTTGGTCATCTACCGAATTTACCATGCTCTTATTGGAAAAGATGGGGATCGTCACCACCCCGGGAAACGGTTTTGGCGCCCCCGGAGAAGGCTACATTCGGATGACCCTCTGCCTGCCGGTCGACCGGTTGAAGGAAGCCGTCAACCGCATAAAGGGGGTGGGGTTCTGAGTCGGGAACAACCTGATCCTGTGACGGTCTATCTAGGTCTGGGCTCTAATCTGGGAGATAAGGTCAGCCTGATTCAGTCGGCTGTTGCCCGGTTGAAGGACCTGCCCGGATTCATTCTCGGCCGGGTCTCGTCTCTTTACCGCACCGCCCCGGTGGGGGTGAAGGATCAAGACGACTTCGTTAATGCCGCGGTCCAGGGGACCACGGTGCTGAACCCGGCAGAACTACTGAGCGCCTTGAAAACAATAGAAAATGACCTGGGGCGGCGTCCCAGCCTTAGATGGGGCCCGCGAGCTATTGATCTGGACATTTTGCTTTACGGTGATCAGGTAATATCTTTTGAAAACTTGGTCATCCCGCATCCGGAGATGCACCGGCGCAGGTTTGTGCTGGTTCCGTTAAGCGAGATCGCGGCTGAGGTCAAGCATCCGATCCTCCAGGCATCCGTCCGGGAATTACTTAGTGCTCTATCCGATTTATCCCCGGTTATCCCGATGGGGTGAAAGGGCATGTGACCGCAATCGAATCAAAGCTGATAGACGGAATCGTCCATGACACCTCCTTTTTTTAAGACCGGCCCGGAGCGCCGCCGATTCAGGCGGATAAGGGTGGATATTCCGGCCAACATCCGTTTAGTTGACCAGGAAAACAAGATGCCGGCCTCCCAGTTCATCCCGGTCAGCGTGGCCAATATTTCCACGGGCGGGGTGTATGTCCGGTCCAAACAGATCTTCATCGACCGGGTCAACCTGGCTACCGCCGCCTTGATGTCGGACAATTTGCTCATAGAGGTGTCGATGACTTCACCCGACGGCGAGGTAGTCATCACCGAGTCCACGATTTGCTGGTACAATACCAGTTGGGATGAAGACCGGCAGACTATCATCTATGAAATGGGCCTGAAATTCATGGAACCTGACAGCCGGTTAAAAGGCGGAATAAAGAGGTTGATCAATGCCGTCACATGAGCCGGCATTATCGTTACTCTATCTTTGAACAATGCCTTGAGCTAGTCTCAACCTAAGATAGGAAAAGAATATGTTGCTGCGATTGATTATGTTTGTCGTGATCGGTTACATTTCATACCGGGCCGTAAAAAACGTTTTCGGAACCAGACAAGTGCCTCCTCCTCCACAATACAACAAAGGCATTGGTCACCCTGTAGAAGACACCATGGTCCAAGACCCTATTTGCCAGGTCTATGTGCCCAAGGGACAGGCGCTGATAGTTAAGACCAACGAGCAGCCCCATTATTTTTGTAGCCGGGAGTGCCGGGACAAATATCTCCAAAATAACTCTTGACCGTCTGCCCGGCCCTGTCTTAACTTCACCCTGACCTGGAGGACATTATTCCTGATCCCTTCAATGCCGTTCCGTGAGGCCTTGGGGGAGACCCGAACCGAAAGAAGAGCGCCTTCCGATGAAGCTGTGATTCTCATAACACCATCCGTCCCGTCAAAGGTATGAAGACTGGTCCGGATAACCGGTTCAGCCTGCTTAGTTGTCGCCTTAATATCATAATAGCCCAGACTCGGTTATTGTGGAAAGCAAAAAAAGAGCCGCCCAAGGCGACCCAAGAAATATGACTGTTAACTTGTTGTTATGAAGATGAATATATTTCAACGTCAATATTAATTTCTTTTTTCCCGTCTAGGTTGAATCCCAAAAACCAGAGCAATCGGATTGGTCACGGTTCCGGCCCACAAGGGCGGAGAAAAGAACTAATCTTGGCCGGTGGTCGGGTGAAACAACGACAGAAAGGTTTTAAAGTAGCTGACACCGGACCAGACTGTCAGGACAAAGGCGGCAATAAACAGGATCGTCCCGCAATAATGGAAATCTAAATGAAAGTATCGGTAATGCACCATCAACGCGGCGGTGGCTACGGTTTGAGCCAGTGTCTTGGCCTTACCCAGGCTTTCGGCTTGGATCACGATGCCCTCAGCCCCGGCGATGGCC
>JADFYC010000222.1 GCA_015233295.1 Deltaproteobacteria bacterium
CAAACCTACCGGTAATTCCAATCATGTCTCCTACCTGTGTGGCTATCCTGGATTCAATTCATTATATCCTTAAAGCTGAAAAGATCCTTAAGGCTAAAGAAATCCCGCATGAAATTGTTCCCGTGCCGCGGGAAATCAGTTCCGATTGCGGCATGGCCATTCTATTTGACTGTGCCTTCCTCACAGAACTGCACCGCATTCTGTCTGAAACCGGTATCCGGATCAGGGGGGTCTATCAGAGCCTCAAGTCAGCCCAGGATGGGGAGCGGAATGGCTCAAGATATGTTCCCGTGATTGACCGTCATGACGAACTTTCCCGACCATCCGGCCGACCATGATCAATAGTCTGTGGGTGATCATATGATTCAAAAAGCTCTTGACATTTCCTGGTGAAAAACTAATAAGAAGGGTATCTGAAATAAAGCAGATTTTATAACCGTAGAGGTAGATTGAGGATCTGATGAGCCGAGCCCTTTACATCTGCCATGATAATCCTAATCCTTCGGGCGGCATCCGGGTCCTCTACCGGCACGTGGAGGAGCTTAACCGCGCCGGGTTTAAGGCCGCGGTGGTCCACTTTAAACCCGATTTCAACCCGTCATGGTTTTCCCACCATGTCCCGGTTATCAATATCTCACAGAAATTGGAACTCTTTCATGACGATTGGATAGTCATTCCCGAAGATCATACCCACGCCATCAACTCCTTTTCCCAGGTCCCGTGCCGCAAGGTAATTTTTTGTCAGAATCATTTTTATGTTTTCAATTCCTTACCTCGGGAAAAGACCTGGTCCGACTTCGGGGTGTCTGAAGTCATGGTCAGCTCGGTGGAAATACTTAAGTTCGTCAAGAAGGTGTTTAATCTTGAGGCTACCCTGGTCCCGGTGGGGATTGACCCTGAGCTTTTTTTCCCAATTCAGGAGGAGCGGAATCCGGCCGTGGCTTTCATGCCCCGCAAAGGGGCCTGGGCGGTCCAAACGGTTAGGGGCATTTTGTGGCATCGGGCGCCCCGGTTGAGGTCCGTCAAGTGGGTGCCTATTGACGGCATGACGGAAGGTGAAGCGGCCCGGACCATGCGGCAATGTGCCGTGTTTATGGCTACCGGAGTCTTGGAGGGATTCGGACTTCCACCCATCGAGGCCATGGCCAGCGGGTGCATCGTAGTCGGTTTTACCGGCGGCGGCGGCCGGGAGTACGCCCATGATGGAAACGGTTTTTGGTGCCCCGACCAGGACCCATTCATTCTAACGGACAGGTTGGAAGATATTTTGACTCTGATTATGGATAATCCGTCTCATCCGCACCTGGCATCCGTGCGGCAGGCGGGCTTCGAAACAGCTCGACGGTATAGCCTGGAGGCACAGCGTCAGAGTTTGCTTAAATTCTGGGCGCCCCGGTTATCCTGAGTCTATCCGGTTTCCTGACCTGGTGATCGGTGGAGACCATGACCGGCACCCAGCTCTGAGATTGAACGAAGGAGATTTTTGCATGCAGAATTCTTATTATGCCGACTTACCGGTCTTGGTTACCGGCGGGTTGGGTTTTTTGGGCAGTAATTTGATTTTAGAGCTGGTCAAGCTCGGGGCCAGGGTGACGGTGCTCGACGCCATGTTACCGCTGTATGGTGGTAATTTTTTTAACCTGGAGCCGGTCAAGAACCAGGTGAAAGTAGTCCTGGGAGATATCCGGGATGGGGAAAAGGTGAAGTCATGTTTGAAGGGTCAGAAATTGGTTTTTCACATTGCCGGTCAGACCTCTCACGTTGATAGTATGACGGACCCGCTGCTGGATATCGACATCAATTGCCGCGGGAATATGATTTTTTTTCTGGCCTGCCTGGAGGAATGCCCGGATGCCCGGATCGTCTATGCCGGGACGCGCGGTCAATACGGAAAGCTCAAATATACCCCGGTGGATGAGGAACATCCCATGGACCCCTCCGACATTTACGGAATCAATAAAATGGCCGGGGAGAAATACTTTCTACTGCTGGGGCAGAAACGGGGGATGGCCGTGACCTCATTACGGATAAATAACACTTACGGACCCCGACATCAAATGAAACACGGGAAATACGGCATCCTCAACTGGTTCGTCAGATTGGCTATGGATGGACAGGCTCTTCCGGTTTTCGGCGAAGGAAGCCAGTTGCGTGACTATAATTACATCGATGATGTCACGGCCGCTTTTTTGCTGGCCGGCGAAAGAGAAGAAGCAATCGGTGAAGTGTTTAATCTGGGTTGTGGTGAACCGGTGACATTTCGTCGGATGGTGGAAATGATCGTGGCTCAGGCCGGTTCCGGGACCATTAATACCGTTCCCTGGCCGGAAGAGCGGAAGCAGATCGAAGTTGGAGACTATGTAGCTGATTTTTCTAAGATCGAGCGTCTCCTGGGCTGGCGTCCCCAGGCTTCCCTGACTCAGGGGCTGGACAAGACAATCGCCTACTATCGTCAATACAAAGAGCACTACTGGGCGGGATGAGCTTGTTACTTGTTGCAGGTTACTGGTTTTCTTAAACGAATAACGGACAATTGGCTTCGGGTGCTCAGGAAGGGCGCTAATTTTGGGTGTGTTAATATATATCGCCAGTGGGATATTTCTTGCCCCTAGAACGTTGAGGATGTGTTTATGAAGCTCCTTATAACCGGAGGCTGCGGATTTATTGGGGCCAATTTCATCCGGTATCTCCTAAATAAATATGCAGATTACCAGATTGTGAACCTGGATAAATTGACCTACGCCGGAAACCTGGAGAACCTCGCCGGACTGGAGGAGGAATCGGGTGGCCGCTACACTTTCGTCAGGGGTGATATCCGCGACGCCACCCTGATCGCAGAATTACTGGGCCGGGAGATAGACGTGGTGGTTAATTTCGCGGCGGAATCCCATGTGGACCGGAGCATCGAGGACGCCTCGGTCTTTGTCCGGACCAACGTGGAAGGAACCCAGGTATTGCTGGAAGCGGCGCGGAAAAGCGGGGTGGGGCTGTATGTCCAGATATCCACAGATGAAGTCTATGGCTCTCTCGGCCCGTCCGGCGCCTTTTCCGAAAAAACGCCATTAGATCCCAGAAGCCCGTACTCGGCCAGTAAGGCCGCGGCCGACTTGTTGGTTCAGGCCTATGCCCACACTTATGGACTTCCGATATTGATTACACGGTGTTCGAATAATTACGGGCCATTTCAATTCCCGGAAAAGCTCATTCCGCTAATGCTGACTAATGCCTTAGAAGGGCTGCCCTTACCGGTTTACGGGGATGGGCTGAATGTGCGGGATTGGATCTACGTGGGTGATCACTGCCGCGGCGTGGACCTGATTATCCATCATGGGAAAAAGGGTGAGGTCTACAATCTAGGTGGGGCCAGTGAATTGACTAATCTAGATCTAGTGGGGGCCTTGTTACGGGAACTGGCGATTCAGAAGGGTCACCAGCCGGGCTACTATGACGGATTGATTAAGTTCGTTACCGACAGACTCGGTCATGACCGGCGTTATGCCATGGATTTTACAAAAATTCAGACTGAATTGGGGTGGACCCCCGGCTACACTTTGGCCCAGGGGATGAAAGAGACCGTGGCCTGGTATCTTCAAAACGAGGCCTGGTGGAGGCGGATCAAGACGGGTGAGTACCTTGATTACTATCAACGGATGTACGCCGGCAGGTGACGGATCCTATTATGGATGATAACGAATCCAACATTATTATAAATAACATACTGGAGAGTATGAGTGACGGCCTGATTGTCATCCTGCCCGACGGGAGTATTCCCGTGGTCAACGAGGCCGCTCTGATCATCTTGGGCCATCGGCGAGAGGAGTATACCAACGCAGGTTGGGGAGAAATTTTCCTCAGCTCCGGGGAGAATCTTGAGTTCAATCAAGTCCTGATTGATGTCATTTACGACAAGAAGTTAAATTACTATAAAGAAACATTGTACGTTACACCACAGGGCCAAATGAAACACCTGGGTATCACCACTTCCTACCTGCGGGATCTGACTAGCCAGGACCAGCACATCGGGATTGTTCTGCTGATTAAAGACGTGACCGAACTGGTGAAATTACGCCGGGAAGAACAGGCCTATGTGGAAGAGCTGCGGCTACAGGATAAAGAGCGAATCGAGAACCTGAATCAAATCGCCATGAGTGTGGCCCATGAAATAAGAAATCCGGCCGCCTCCATCGGGGGATTCGCTAATTTGATGTTGCGGAAGTTGCCTCCCGACGGCCCTTACCGGGCTTATCTGGAGAATATTCTGGCCGGGTCTAAGAGGTTGGAGCAAATCGTCCGGTTGGTGGGTGAATATGCCGAGATTCCGAATCCGCGACCGGCTCTGATCCTGCTTGAAGATCTGGTCAAGGCCGCGGTCTTGGAACTTTATGTCCGACCGGACCTTGAGTCCAGGATTGCCCTGGTTGTGGTAGTGGATGAAGACGTCGAAGTATATGCCGATCGGCATTTGATGTTGCGGGTTTTAGATATCCTATTCCAGAATGCCTGCGAGGCCATTCCCCAAGACGGGACGATCACCATCGAGGGCAAGAAGATCGATAAAAAGTCCACTCTGTCCGTTACTGATACCGGAGTGGGGATCAAACAGGGTGATATCCCTTTTATTTTCAATCCATTTTTTAGCACCAGGCCGCTCTCCGTGGGCATGGGTCTGACAATAGCCCGAAAAATTATCTTCGACCACAAAGGCTCGATCAATTTAGAAAGCCGGCCCAATCAGGGCACTTCTGTCCTCATCTCACTTCCTGCCACTCCACCGGTCAACGAGCTATAATGATCAATTCTCTCTCCTAAGCCTCAAAAATTTTTCCATATACTTAAAATCAATGCTTACATCAACCTCGGCCAAACCCTTCTTGATCAGATGGGCGTTAACAAATGTTTTATTCTTCAGGTAGACATATCCCCGATCAGAGGCATTCGTGCCGCCCGATTCTAATTCATGCTTCAGGTATACTTTTTTCCCTTTTACCTTTTCCGTCAAGAATTCAATGGCTTTTTCGCGAGTCTCAGGATCTTCAGCCAGGCCGGTCAGCTTTACTTTAATGTGACTGGTGCCGTCATTCAGCAATAACACCGTGGGAGAAATAATCTCGGATACCGTGAAGTATTGATGGTTCGCAGAAGAGTTATGGTCAACTTTAGAACCAAAATTGAGTTTCTTCGGATCCACTTTCTTGTCAAACTTGATGGGATCAACGAATATATAAGGTAATTTTTGGATGTTGCCGGCAAAATCATTTTGAAATTTTTCCGGCCGGATTATTTTAAAATTTGCATTTTGAAAAATGCCTGGTTGTTTGAGACCGACCTTTTCTTCGATTATCGGTAGGAATTCGTCGTTGATCTCATAACCGATAGAATTCCGGTCTAAATTTTTTGCGGCCAGAATAGTTGTTCCGCTGCCGAGAAATGGGTCGAGCACCGTGTCTCCCGTAAAGCTAAACATCTTGATCAGGCGTCTGGGTAATTCTTCCGGGAACATAGCCAGATGTTTATTCTGTTTATCACCCGGAAAATTCCAATGCCCGGTAAAATATTGATTCCACTCTTCCGGGGTCATTTTAGATGCTTCTTTCGTCTCTGCCTCGACGTTTGGACCGGTGCCGTATTTTTTAAAAACCAAGATGAACTCATAGTCTAATTTTATAATTCCATTGCGGGGATAAGGATATGAGCCCATGATGACCGCCCCGCCGGAAGTGTTGCAGGTTGTTACCTTTTGCCATATAATCGCCCCCATATAATCGAAACCGGAACTTTCACAGAATTTGATGATCTCTGTCCGGATCGGCATTACTTTATATCTTCCATAATAAACAGACCGGGCAAATTGATCTCCGATATTGACGCACAAACGGCAACCTTCGGATAGAACCCTTTGACATTCAGACCAGACCAAATTGAGATTGTTGATATATGCTTCGTAAGTGTCATTGAAGCCTATCTGGTCTCCGCCGCCGTAATCTTTAAGTTGCCAGTAGGGCGGAGATGTTACGACGAGATGTACGCTTTTATCTGAGATCTCTCCCATGCGCCTGGAATCACCAATGACGATTTTATGAAGGGTTTTCACCCTAACTCCTTATTCACCCAGGATAAATGGGCGGTGTTGGCAAAATTAGCCCCGGTCGTTTTCTTGGAGCTTTTTCTGAGTGGAATTGATCAATTGCCGGGCTTGGGGGAAGGA
>JADFYC010000223.1 GCA_015233295.1 Deltaproteobacteria bacterium
TCTTCCACCAACACATGAGCCCACTTGACCTTAAGTTAATGACATTGACACGCAACCCGTAACATCGGCATCACTTCAAGAGATAGTCGGCCGGGTTGATGCCCCTCTTTTCCGGAGCCTCCACCTCGACAATCCGGTGGGCCCCTTCCTCTGATCCGTGGGGCTGGATAGACAGGTCAAGCATCTCCGGCCGAGATCTTCGCCTGGCGTGTTGATCAAAGAGGAGCAACACCTGGGGATGGATCAGATCGTCGGGATTGATATCGGCTACCAGACCTATCTCACCTGTTTCCAGGGTCACCAGGCTGCCGATCGGGTAAACGCCCAGGCACTTGACCATCTTAGCCACCAGCGCCGGGTTAAAATGGTCTCCCCGGTTGCCGTACATGATTTTTAGGGTCTCGTGGGGAGAAACCTTCCCGCGATAGACCCGCTTACTGGTTAAGGCATCGTAGACGTCGGCCAGGCTGATCACCTGAGCCAGGAAAGGTATCTGGTCCGCCTTCAGTCCCTTGGGGTAGCCTAGTCCGTTATATTTTTCGTGGTGATAAAGAGCGCATTCAATAATCTCCCGAGAGATGTGGACGGTGTTCTTGAGGATTTTAGCCCCGAAGAGGGAATGTTTCTTCATTTCCTCAAATTCTTCTTCCGTTAATGGACCTGGTTTGTTGAGTATTTCTTGGGGGACAGCCGTTTTCCCCAAGTCATGAAATATGGCTCCAATGCCTAGGGTCTTGAGCAGGCTGGGGGAAAAATCCAGATGCCGGCCCAGCGTTAAGGACAAAACACAGACATTTACCGAGTGAGTATATGTGTATTCATCGAATGTCTTGAGTTTGATCAGAGTCGAAGATGCGTATCGGTTTCGAAAGACGCTATTCATCAGGGCGTCCACGTTGGCTGAAACTTCCTCCAAATCGATAGGCTCTCCGTTTTTGGCCTGATTCAAGAAGATCCTGGCTTTATTGAGAGTGTCCTGGTAGACGTTCTCCATCCGAGTCATTTCGTCTCGCAAGGGGACCGTATCTGTGGAGGCCGCCGGGGCCGAGGGAGGTGTCTCGTTGGGTCCACTGGATATTGGTTTGGCGACCTCGGGTTCACTACCAGTGGGGTCCGGAGCGGCCGCTTGGGATAAATCTTGGACGTCATCCGGTTGATCCGTATCGATCCCTTTGCCGGTATTAATCTTGACAGACAGAATGCCGTAATGTTTTATTTTTTTGATCTCTTCTTCAGATTTTATCAGCCGTTTGGTCCGAAGGAACGGGTGATTGAGCCAGGACGCGGCCATGTCCTCGATATACATCCCTATTTTTAGTTGTTTGACGCTGATGTCTTTAATCATAATAAATGGCCGTGGCTCTTCTAAGGGGACCAGACAAGCTTGAGACCGGGCATGACTTGATGCCTAATATCCTATATAATAAATGATCTCACCCGAGAATTCAATAGACGATAAAATCCGGATCCGATTTAAGGGGTATCGGGACTGGTCCGGTGGTCTCTAATTTATGGGAAAATAATATATAAACGCTATGTTAAGAGTTTAAGGGGCGCCTTAACAATCTCCGCCCCGGCCATCTCTTGGCTGATCCGGTATCTTATTCAACTCTCCATGCGCTTTTAAGGCCGGCCTGAGGCAGTCCGAAAGCCCAGGTTGAGGCCCGTGTCGTTCGGGTATCGGTCGAGGCGTTCAGCCGACCGCAGGTTGGGGGCGTCGTTGCTCCAGGCACCGCCCCGAACAACCCGGTTCGAACCAGAATCGGGCCCGCGAGTATCGCCACCAGTCGCCCCAGGTTTGCCATACCAGCCACTATCAAACCAGTCCCAGACCCAATCCCAGACATTTCCGGCCATATCGTAAAGATCATAGCCATTGGCTTTGTAATTCCCTATTGGAGTCGTTCCCCCATTACAGCCATAATAATTTGCCTTACTGCAGTCAATATGATCACTATATCTACCCCCTATGCCGGGCCAGGGATAGTGATGCCCATCCAGACCGCCTCGGGCTGCTTTCTCCCATTCCGCCTCGGTGGGCAGCCGATACCCGTTGGACGTCCACTTGACCATATTGTTGGTTACATCATGTTGTCCCGTCCGATAAACCGCCGTTTGAGCCGTGTCCGTATAATAGGCCGGCGTCCGTCCTTCTTTTTCCGACCGGGCATTGAGCCATTTCAGCACATCACACCAGCACACCGCATAAACCGGATGATCATCAGCCTTAGCCGAACCGGTATGGTCAAACCCATACCCGTGATCTTTGGCCCAATCATAAACATCTTTCCACTGCTTTCCAGTGACCGGATATTTCTCTAAATAAAAGGCGCTGACGAAAACCTTATGTACTGGAATTTCATCTAAATCGCCTTCTTTGTAAGGATCGCCCATATTGAACTCACCTGCCGGAATCAAGACAAGACTGCCGGCCGCCGGACTCTCCACCGGTGCAGCCGAAAAGACCACGGCGGTCATCATCAACCACAGACCCGTTACCAGGGCGGCGACCGTCACCAGACCGTTTATCCAATGTCTCTTCAAACAAATCCTCCTTTTCGGTACTCACAGCATCTGTTGTAGATCTACCTTGAACGGTCTAATTATCCCTTTTCGGCTCTAACCACAGAGTCAGCCAAGAGCCACCCTGAGGCGGAATCAAAAAGAGACAAATATGGCTGTTTAAATTAGATCCAAAATCTTTTTCTGAGAGGCTCTAACGAATAACCTGTCCGAAATGACGGCTATTTATAGGTTATTAAGCCAACTAAATACAGCTAAATTATCTATGTGTGGATTAATTCATCATTGCTTGACCGTTTCCTCCAGTCCGGGGCCGCTCCGGCAGTTGCCCGCCTGGACATTTGAATTCCAGTAAAAATGCATAACATCATTTTATCCCTGTGTCAAAAAATAATTCGTCGTAATTAATCCTTTTATTTTGGGACACCAGCTTATTATTTAAGGGAAAATGGGTCATTAGCCAATAACGCAGAGAAGGCCTGGCCGGGTCTGGGTAGCGCCGGGGCTGGAGGTGGGGGATGTGCGTGCAAAGGCGCCGGCGTTGTCGCTCTCAACATCAAAAAATAATTTGTTTTATGGTTAAACAACGGGTATAATTGATAAGGTCATTCTCGACACGTTTAAACGCTTCTGCTATTTATATAGAGGAGGAAAGGATACCGGTATGCCTGCTCCGATTCAGCAACCAGACAGCAATGGAGGATTCAATGCGAAAGTCATTTATCTTTTTGTTTATTCTGTGTCTGCTCCCTTTGTCGGTGTCAGCCGGGGAGGATCTCAAATTTGCCCCATCCATTGCTGCTGACGCCGTCGCTTCCGCCCCCCAAGATTTCACCGGCCATGCCGGGGGTTTTGTCCGTCCGCCCTATGATCTGTCCGCGGCCGTGCCTGAGGAAGGATACAATTACCCGTTAGAAGGACGAGCCGCTCCCAGAGGATACCCGGCCAGCTTTACCCTGCCCAATATCACCCCGGTGAAAGATCAAAACCCCTGTGGCGTCTGTTGGATTTTTAGCTCCGTGGCCGGCCTTGAAGGGAAAGTCAATATCTCCACCGGCGGCTCGGCTAATCCGGACTACTCCGAGCAGAATATCAAGAATTGTTATAAGGACATCGCGGCCGGAGGGGATAGGTGTCAGACCGGCGCCAATTTCCTCACCGCCAACGCTTACCTAAGCACACACGGGGCGGTTCAAGACGCCTGTGATCCGTTCGACCCCAATCAAAATACCTCCTGCAAATCCACCTGCCCTGCTCAGGTCTTCCCGGCTGAATTGCGGATGATCAGCTATGATCAGGCCGCCTCTCCGGACGATATTAAGTACGCCTTGACCACCTATCAGAGCCCCGTTATGACCACGATGTATGCAGATGGTGCCATGGCCTATGCCGCCGGCGCCCCGGCCTTGTGCGGTTATGTCGGCCAAGATAATAACCACGCGGTAACTATTGTGGGCTGGGATGACAATAAGACAGCGGCTGGTACCTGTAGTCCCGGCGCCTGGTTGGTCAAGAACTCCTGGGGGGCCGGCTGGGGAGACAAGGGCTACTTCTGGATCGCTTACGGACAGCGGTCCATAGGGGTATGGTCGGGCGTCTACTCCGGCTACCGGACACCTTACCCCGGCGACACGGTTTACAACTTCGACGCAGGTTTTAATGGCTACACCGGGGGATATAAGACCACCAACTATGCGGCCGCAATTTTTTCGGCTAAGGCAAATGCCACGCTGAAACGCGTCGAATTCGCCACCTCCAAGCCCAACTCCACCTACGAGATTAAGGTGTTTAGTACCTGGAACGGCCCCGCTGCCGCCCCCTCCGGCCAGCTCGGGACGACCCAGACCGGCAATATCGTCCAGTCGGGATTCTATTCGGTGGAATTGAGCACGCCGATTAATTTGACGGCCGGCGGCACCTTTGTCGTCCAGGTTAAGACTTCCACCCCGGCGGGCGCCGGCTACGGCTTCTTCTTCGACGGCAACCACAAGCCCGGTCCGGCCGGGGCCACTTTTGTCGGCAATGACGGCGCCACCTGGACCGATACCTCCACCTTCCAAGGCGGATCAGGACCGGTCATTGTCCACGCGGTGACCAGCGGCTCTTCAACCCCTACGCAACAAACCTACGACGGCATTTGGGCCGGCCAGCAGACCAACTTACGCATCTATTACCAAACCTACACTACTAATGGCGCCGCCTGCGTCTCCACCTATGACGGCAAAACCATTTCCGCCACCTACGACCCGGCCCCTCAAGGCAACGTTTACAATGGCGGCGACGTTCCGACCGGTGGCCAAAGTTTTACCATCAGGATGGAGTTTATTTCACCCACCGCCGCAAATTACACCCTGACCGACCTGAAATTACATAAAACCGATGCCCAGGCCGTGACCATGTCTTCGCCCGGAGCGGCGAACGCCCTCACCGACGGCGTCTGGGTCGACACAGCCAATGTCCAGCGGTTCTATTATCAGACTTACTGCGGCGGCGGGGCTATTTTCTTGTCTACCACCGATGTTCTGACGGCTAAGGTCTTTTATGACCCACAACCAGCCGGCGGAATCTTTAACGGGCAAGATATCTACCAGCCGCCTCAAGATAAAGCTAGTTTTATTATCGGCTCCCAGAGCACGGTGACCGTCGGCCCCATTAACGGCGGCGCCCCCAACACCTGCACCGTGACCCGCATGGCCGCGGCTAAGGCAGGTTCTAGTTCTTGCACAAACACAACCACGACGACCGCCACAACCACAACAACCAATGCCACAACCACGACCGGTTCATCCACAACCACTACCCTGCCTCCACAGACCTGCTTGTGGACCGCCGGTACCACACTATGTTGTAAGAATAACGGAACGCTCACTTTTAGTTGCACCATGGACGGTGTGACTAAACAATCGGTCAACACCAGTTGTTCTACCGACCCCTCAGTAGAGGACTACACCCAGACAACTCCAGGGAGCAAGACCATGGGGGTCAAGATTGAAGGATGCGGGGCCGGCACCATCGACGAACGCACAGTGACCTCTCCCTCCCCAATGTTAGCCGGGAAAAAGTATTTAATCTCGGCAGAGGTGGACAATAAAGGGAACCTGACGTACTTTCTTTATACAGGTACGGCAGACGCCCCGGCTGGCCGGTCTGACACTCCAGGCCAGGGCCTGGTCCTCGAGGACAGGGTGACTGGGCCGACGGGCGGGAAGCTCCCAAACGGGCTCACGACCATAACTAAATAAAATCGTAATTTTAGATAGGCGATCCCGGATGGGTCTATGCCTGACGTTAACTTCTTGAAATTTTGGAGAAACCGATTTGAGCCGGGCCGGTGGTTCGCCTCAAATCGGCCTTCAAATATTTCGTATTTTTTCAACCCATGGTCTCGAATATAATTATAATGACATATCAATATGATGCTTAAAATTGATGACCATACATTAGACTGTCAGGTAGGCTGTGAGACTTCTTGTTTGGCCTTGAAACCGCTTCAACCAAGTTAGGATGAAAGGATGTGACTATGTCCGGTAGGAGCATTTTCAAAATCCCGGCCATTAGCTTGATCATCTTGTCCCTGGCCGGTGAGGTCTTGGGGATGAGCGTGAAGATCACAGCCGTTGGCCCGAGCAATGATGATCAGGGCAAGATCGCCCCCCTCGTTCAGCCCGGCGACT
>JADFYC010000224.1 GCA_015233295.1 Deltaproteobacteria bacterium
CATGGCTATAATTAACGTTTCTGAGACCAACTGTTGTCGGGTGTTTGTCACCGGTTACTCGTCGAAGACAACCGGCAACAAGTAACCGGCAACTGACCCGAGCCGAAAATAGATTCTTGAATTGGAGAATTCATGAAAGTCAAAGACATTGCGGCAGGAATAAAACCTGTTGATCGGACCTGGATTGATAGAGCTAAAGAACGAACCGCCCAGTTGGTCATGCCCCCTCGGGCGTTAGGCCGGCTCCATGATATTTCAGAACAAATTTGCGGTATCCAGCAAACGTTAACCCCCTCTGTGGAACGGAAGGCCTGCCTGGTTATGGCCGGAGACCACGGGGTGGCCGCGGCCGGAGTCAGCGCCTTTCCCCAAGAAGTGACGGGAGAAATGGTTAAGACTTTTCTGCGCGGCGGGGCTGGAATCAATGCCCTGGCCCGGCATGCGGGAGCCGAGGTGGCAGTGGTGGACATGGGGATTATTCCGGTACTGGATCCGGCGGCCCTGGTGGGTGGAGAGCGGCTCCTGGTCCGGAAAGTCGCCGCTGGAACCCGGAACATGCTCACCGGCCCGGCCATGACCAGAGATCAGGCCGAACAGTCGATTTTGACCGGATTTGAATTGGCTTCCGGGCTCTTTGACCGTGGGGTGCAACTTCTAGGGACTGGAGACATGGGCATCGCCAACACCACTCCATCAGCCGCCATCGGACTGGTCTGCACCGGAGTGAGTATCGAAGAAATGACCGGACGGGGCACGGGCATTGACGATCAAGGTTTGGCCCGAAAACAGGCTGCCATTCGAGGGGCGTTGGAAATCAACCGGCCCGACCCCAACGACGGCTTAGATATCCTGGCCAAGGTAGGCGGCTTTGAGATCGGAGGCATCGCCGGATGTATCCTGGCCGGGGCCTATCATGGCCGCGGGGTAGTGATCGACGGTTTTATTTCCACCGCCGGCGCCTTGATCGCCCGGGTTATCTGTCCCGCAGTGACGGATTACCTCTTCTCAGGCCATTGTTCCGAAGAGTCGGGACACCGGGCCATGCTCCGACACCTGGGTCTGACGCCCATCTTGGATTTGGGCATGAGACTGGGCGAGGGCACCGGCGCGGCCCTGGCTATGGGGATTATTGAGGCCGCCATAAAGGCTTTTCGGGAGGTCCTGACTTTTGCTGAAGCCGGAGTTTCCGAGAAGGAGGGCTGATGAACGGATTGCGTGGCGCTCTGGGCTTTTTCACGATCCTGCCGGGATTTGGGGGAGTGGGTTGGCAGGGGGCTAAAATGCTTCCCTGGTTCCCCGTGGTGGGGCTGATTCTGGGTGCGATTTATGCCCTGGCAGATGCGCTGTTTGGTTTGGTATTCCCGCCGGCTCTCCGGGCCGCGTTGGTGGTCCTGGTGATGACCGTTTTGACGGGTGGCCTGCATCTGGATGGTCTGGCCGATACGGCGGACGGGCTGTTGAGCCACCGGACCCGTGAAGACGCACTGCGGATCATGAAAGATAGCCGCATCGGTTCCTGGGGTGTGCTGGCCTTGATATTTATCTTGGGCTTGAAAGCTATAGCTCTGGCCCAGGTCATGGTCGGGCCGCGATACCTGATTCTGCTTTTGGTGCCGGCTTATGGCCGCCTGGCTATGCTGGCCGGAGTCGGAGTCTTACCCTATGGCCGAGGCGAGGAGGGATTGGCCCATTCGATTTTTGGTGATGCGGAAAGGATTCCTTTTAGCCCCGGCGGCCTGGCCGTGCTGGCCGGTTCCCTTATGTTGGGGTGGCCGGGGGCCTTGTTCATCAACGTTGTCTTCTTTGCTACATTAATTTTTATCCTGTTCTGGTATCGGCACCGGTTAGGCGTCATAACCGGCGATATGTTGGGGGCACTGGGAGAAATTATCGAGGCCGTTTTGTTGGTGGCCTTAGCCTTTAAATAATCTGCTCCGGCATCTTTACTTTTGCGGCTCGACCGGCTCGGCCGGTAGGTAGAAAGTATCCGCAAATTTCGCAGATGAACGCAGATGAAAGAGACCCACAGACCATGCAATTATTTGCTGAACTTTGGCCGACCGAGGCTTGGATTCAAACGTTTTATATTTTTTTTGATCTGCGTAACTCGACGTAATCTGAGGAGAACTGGAGCCGATTTTGCCCGGAAACACCTACCAACTTGATTGGGTCACGGAATATCTGGCCGTAGGTGGAGCGCCCACGTCTTACCAGGACCTGGAGGCCATCCGGTGGCAAGGTATTGACGCGGTGATGAATTTGTGCGCCGAGTTTTGTGATTTGCATTGGTTGGAGTCTGGTGAAGGGTTTGAGGTCTATTACTTACCCATTCATGATGAGGAAGCGCCGGATGTTGATGCCCTAGACCAGGCCCTGGACTGGTTGGATGAGACCATATCTCTGGGCCGGAAGGTGCTGATTCACTGCCGGGTGGGCATCGGCCGAACCGGGACGGTGGTTTCAGCCTATCTTTTGCGTCAGGGTTGGGACAAGAAGGCGATCAATCGGAAACTTAAGAAGCTGAGAGCGAGGCCGGTTAATTTCACCCAGTGGTGGTTCATCCGGAAATATGGTGCGAGAGAACCACGGGTGAGGGTCGAGAAGCCGGATTTGATGCGGTTCCAGTCGGAGGAGTTGAGACCGCTCTGGGCCAGGCTTGAATGCCTGATGGAAATGTTGGACCGGCCGTTGTACACCTCTGGTTCGGCCGGCCTTTGCGGCGAAGGGCACCAGGACTGCTGTTTTCGGACGGTGTCTTTATCATTGATAGAATCCGGTTACCTCAGCCGGATTATCTCCTTGACCTTGGGTCGGCTCGACCGTCGAATGGTGGTCAACCGGGCCATGGAGATGACGCAGCTTATTGATCTTCAGGACGACCATCAGGACGATCATCAGGGCCGGCCGAATAACCGGTCAGCCGATGGGGATTCCTTCCAGAGGCCCCCGCGGGCAGGTTTCCTTTGTTCCCTGAATGAGTTGGGCGAGTGTTTGGTGTTCGAGTCTCGGCCGGCGGTCTGCCGATTATTCGACCTGTCGGAGGAGAACCGGCAACTGATTATGCCGCGATTGGAGGTAGAATTGACGCGGCTGTCCCGGGATTTTTTCTTTAGCCTCACCTCATCCCGGCTTGATAGTGATTTATCTCTGTTTCCTCTATACGAAGTAGCCTCCGGTAAATTTGCGGAACAGCTTTTTCACCTCATCGAGAAACGGCCTGGGTCTGGTTAGAAATCAAAGATATGCGTCTCACCAGCGGTGGTGATGGCCAGTTCTTTGAAGCTGGTGACGGAATCAGCTTTGGTCCAGAGGCCGACGTGTCCCTGGACCAGTTTGAGTGCAGAATATTCAAGCACCGGTTCATCGTCAAGATAGCAAGTGATGTCCGCCCCGTCGATCTTTACCTTCAGATAATACCATCTTCCGGTTTCAATCTTCCGGTCTATCGAGGCTCGCTGGAATCGGCGGTTGTTGATGAACTCAAAAAGAATGGCGTTATCTTCCAGGGCATTGACGCGAAACACGAAATAGTTCCCGACGTTTTTTATCCCAAAAGCGAGTCCCCCCGCCCGGTCGATGCTGCCCCTTTCCGGATTGACCCAGCCGCTGACTTCCCCATCCGCCAATTCACCATCCTTGGGGATGGCCATGGGAAAGTAGAAGTATGCCTGGATGTTATCCAGAAATTTTTGATACCTGGGGCCGATCATTTTGACCATCACATTGGCCAGACTGGACGAGAGACTATACCCCCATTTAGACCCGTCCTGCCGGCACTGGCCCCGGCCTCCCTCCGCCACTCGCTCCCACTGTCCGGCATAGGTATAGTAACCGGGCAATTGGCTGTTTTGAGCCGGATCTAGAAAATCATAATCGCGATTGAAAAAAGCCTCGGTCATTCTTTCCACATTGTCTTGATGATGGACGGCTATGTCCAGCAGCCGACTGGAGGCCATCAACCTCCCCAACTGATCCAGCCCCTTTTCCATCGATTTTAGATCCAGCCCGGTTATAGAGGCTTCTAGCAAATCGCCGGTGACCTTGGTGCTAAAGCCGAGTCGCTTTAAGACATGGGCCAGGAAACTGATGCGCAGGGACCGGCCCAGGTAACTGCCTGCACCGCCGGAAAATTGTAGGGCGATGTAGTTTTGGCTGTCAATATCACCGCACAATACATCTATGTTGGCGTAGTGGTAGCCGAATTTGGCGCTTAAATTAAGGTAATCCCCGGCCACCACGGCATAACTGTCGCCACCCGGCATCCCGGCCCCGACCTCGGAGGTGGCCACCGAGGCCATGAGCGTCATGACGTTGCCCATATCAAAATTAACCGTTCCTGACCAGGTGATGCCTGGATGAGTGAATCCGGCCCAAATGGCCCGCATGGGGACGGACTCGATCTCATCGGGGGTAATGGTGTCACAGGTGGTTAAATCGCGCTTGAGGCCGCCGCCCAGGTCTATGAAATAGATGACCAGGGGAATATTGGCCTGCAACTTGGTGGATTGCACTCCGGATCCGGCCTTTTCGGCCACCCCGAACATGGCCTGCATGGCTTTCTCGTGGGTAAACCGGATAAGATCATGGATGCTCCGGCAACCCTCCGGGGAAAAAGAAGGGTCGTCCGGATTGACCAGGTGGAGCGGCGAGACCTTATCCAGGACGGCCCGCAACCTGCTGTGCAGAGGACTATCAAACAAATGATCTTTGCCGGTCTTGACGTCGGCAGCCAGTTCCGGGACCAGACCCTGGTAGACTGTGCAGGTATCGGCGACCATGGTGATTGGTTCGCCGTCCTTCAAGATGTCCGTGGCCTGGCCGGTATTGACCATGGCTGGGATGCCGAATTCCCGGGCCACCGAAGCCAGATGACAAGCGACGCTCCCTGTGTCGGTGATGATTCCTTTTATTTTACTGATTAAATTAGCGTAATCAGGTGAAGCCGTCTTAGCCGTCAGGATAGCGTCATCCGGAATTGAGACCAGGTAGTTACCCCTGACCTGAAATACCGTGCCCAGGGCCGTGCCCGGCGCCGCGGCTTGACCGCCTGACAGAACAATAGGGTGGCCTGGGAATAGTTTCGGGCCGGCCGGATGCGGCGAGATGGTGTCGATCAGGCCCAGGGGTCGGGATTGCATAATAAATAAATTCCCGCCGGCGTCCACTGCCCATTCGATGTCCTGGGGGCCGTGAAAATACTCCTCCAGGGCCAGGCTGTACCGATGCAGGGTCACAAGCAGCTCATTGCTGATGGCCGGCAGGTTTTCCTTTTCCGGATCGACCGGCGTCAGTTCGATTCCGCCCGCCGGTCGGGTGATCAGCATAGTGTCTTTCCTGGCCATGATTTTGTCGACGATCCGTCCGGTGTCTTTATTGAGCCAGAAGACATCGGGGGCCGCCACGCCGCTGACCAGGTGTTCGCCTAACCCCCAGATGGCGCTGACTTTCATGGTCCCGGCCTCGGATCCCGAGGGATTAACCGTATAAACTACACCGCTGGCCAGGGCATCGATCATTTTGATTCCCATCACGCACATGGGCGTGTCGGCATCGTCGAGTCCGTAGCGCAGGCGATAGCTGATAGCCCTGGGAGAATATTTGCCGGCGATGACGGATTTGTAGGCCTTGAGCAGGTTAGGGCGGGTGACGTTCAGCTCGGTCTGGTGTTGTCCGGCAAAGGAGGCGGCAGTATCTTCACCCACGGCGCTGCTGCGCATGGCCACGGATATATCCGGTCCGGCTTTGGCTTCCAGGTCATCGTAAGCCTGGTGAATCGCCTTGGCCAGGTCGGACGGGACTTCGGCCGCAGAGATCATCTGGGTGATGGCCTGGCTCTGGTCCTCCAATCGGGTGATATCTTCAATATCAATCCCCTCCAGGAAGTCGGCCACCGGTTGCCGGAGACCGGTCTCATCCATAAAATAATCGAAGGCCGGAGCGGTAATGGCGAATCCTGGCGGCACCGGAAGGTTCAGAATATTCCCGGCCAGGGCCAGGTGGCCGGCTTTGGCCCCGACCAGCGGGAGCATCTCCGGGGTCAGGTCCTCCAGGCGCACGACCAGGGCTTGACTGGAATAGGCGTGCATCGGGGTGATGATCCTGTTGACCTCCCAGTCCAGGTCGTCCAGGATATCCAAGAGTTGAGTATAATTATGGCCGGCAAGTTTG
>JADFYC010000225.1:0-5369 GCA_015233295.1 Deltaproteobacteria bacterium
CGGTGGCCCAGTAAACTTGCCGGTGCTTTTCACAAAGTCGAACTTCTCCTGGTGTTCCTGAGGGCGCTTCTTCATCTCCCGTCGGAGCGGCTCCACAATGGTCGGGGCGGAAAACTCCCGTCGGGGCGGCTCCACGATGGTCGGGGCGGAAAACTGCTCCACGATCTCCGGCCTGGCAATTTCCTCTACCCGGGATTTCTCCCGTCGCTCCCGCTTGATCTTTCGCTCCCGTTCCTTGATCCGGTTGGTTTTAATCCGCTCCACCCGGGCGGCCAACGCCGTCGAGGTCGCCGCGGCCAATCCGATCAAAGAAATCCGGGTGCCGATGATGAATGACACGATCAAGACCAGGCCCAGAACCAGAAAAGTCCCCAGCCGGTTAATGTACCCGACCATGACCCGGGAAATACCTTCCCCGACCACTCCGCCGGAGATCAGTTTCTGACCAAAAATGATGATGTCTTTCCCGAACAGGGCCATGATCCCAGCCGTGGACAAGACCATCAACATCAGGGCCACGCTGCTGGCCAGCGGCCTGGTCAGGCGCCGATTAAAAAAGAAGCGGATGGAGAGCAGCAGCAACACCACGGGTAGCCAGAAGGCGCCCAGTCCTATCAACGAAAGTAAACCCCAGGACAAAGATGCCCCGACCGAGCCTAACAGGTTGTGGACCGTGGCCGCGGGAGACTGGGAGGAAAACAACGACGGGTCATTGGGATGGAAGGTGGCCAGGCTAACGGCCGTAAAGACAGTCAAGCCCAGGAGAAAAAGCCCCATCACCTCCGGAAATAGCTCCTTTTGTGTTTCGTTCTGGCTCATGCTTCTATTCGTGCTTCCATTCTGGCTAAGGTTTGCACCAACCTCGTGGTCTCTGGTCATTAGATCCCGCGCCTTCCTATCAGTCCATCATAGTAAGCGGTTAATTCCGAAATGTCAATATAGGGGTAGTGGCCCTATCGGAATTGATTTGAGATTGGAGGATCATGGGCGACACAATTGCGCCTTCTTCAAGGGCGGACTAGGTTTTGTGGCCGCATATTTACGGGGAAGTACCTTTATTTTCCGTGTCCGCCTTTGGTTTGTGCCACAGGTTATAAAAAGGCGTAACAGCAACCAATAGTTATCACTACGGAAATATTTCAATATGCTTATCTTTCCGGCCGCTTTTACCTGCTTGTAATTGGTTGCTCTTTGTGATACACGTTTATTCTGTTTAACACCTCAAATAATGAACTTGCCGTAATTAAAATGGATAAGCTCTGGAAAAGTGACTGGTTTCCCTACGAGGGAGACAGGTGACCGGTTACAGATACGGGTTGCGGGTTAACGACCTTGGAATTCAGTGAGTTAACCGAGACCCACTAGTTGATGGGAGAATCCTTTGGCGGAACAAGAGAAATCCTCACGAGTCATGGATAATGACCGTAGCCTAGAACATGTTTGCCTTCGTCTGGGTGAATCCCAGCCGGTCGATCTGGCCTCTTTTGTCGAGTTGAATCCCGGTCCCGTCCTGCAGTTCGACCGCACCTGTGAGATTAATTATCTCAACCCGGCCGCCCAGAGGGTCATTAATCCTTCCGGAGTCAATGGGATAGATTTAAGAGAATTTTGTCTTGAGATATTTGGCCCCGGCGCCGGAAAGGCTTACCGGGTTGGAGGAATAATTCGGGAAGAAATAGCCATCGGTGACCGGTTCTATGTCTTTAGTTTTTGCTACCGGGAGGACATGGGCCTGATCTACTGCTACGGGGACGACATCACGGAGCGCAAGGCCGTCGAGCATCGGCTGGAGATTATTCACAGCCTGAACAACATCTTTGCCATTGAATCAGATACCTTAAAATTGTACCAGTCCGTACTTGATATCATTTTGCGGGCCGTGCGGAGTACGTTAGGATACATCGGATACATCGATGAAGACGGCTCTCTGGTGGCCCCGACCAAGACCAACGAAGCTTGGGACAGGTGCCGCATGGAGGACCAGTCCGTTGTCTTCCCCCGAGAAACCTGGAAGGGAGTGTTCGGCCAATCGCTTTTAGATAAAAAGACAACTTCTTCCAACCAACCGCTAAAGGTTCCGGAAGGGCACCAACCCCTGAGGAGAATCATTTGCGCCCCGATCATTTATGACAATCAACTCATCGGCCAGGTGGCCGTGGCCAACAAGGACACCGACTATACCCAGGCTGATATTCAACTGCTCGAAGATATCGTTTTGACTATGGCCTCACCTTTCAAGAACCGGCTCCAACAGGAGCGCCACCAAAAATCATTGACCGAACTCACCTGCCGACTCACCGCCAAGAACCACGAACTGATTCAAATGACCAGGGAACTCTTGCGGCAAAAACAGCAGGTGGAAGCGGCGAATAAGGCCAAAAGCGCTTTCCTGGCCGGCATGAGCCACGAACTCCGGACACCGCTCAATGCCATTATCGGCTTTTCCGAGGTGCTGCTGGACAAATACTTTGGCGAATTGACCCCAAAACAGGAAGAGTTTATCGGCGATGTCCTGGCCAGCGGTAATCACTTGCTGTCCTTGATTAACGACATCCTCGATCTGTCTAAGGTCGAAGCCGGCAAAATGGACTTGGAGATCACCGATTTCTCCCTCCGGGAACTTTTGGAACACAGTCTGGTTTTGGTTAAGGAAAAAGCCTTCAAGCATGGCATCAGCTTGCGTCTTGACTTAGACGATCAAATTTCAGAGTTAATTCGCGCCGATGAACGCAAGATAAAACAGGTGCTGTATAATCTTTTGTCCAACGCCGTCAAATTTACGCCGGACGGAGGCTGCGTTATTTTAGGGGCCAGGTTGCGTAATAATAATTCTTCTATCTTACCAGAAAAAGAGGGTGATCAATTTCAGCCGAAAATCGAAATCAGCGTTACCGATACCGGCATCGGCCTGGATCAGGTGGATTTGGGAAGAATTTTTGATGAGTTTTATCAGATTCAGCATGGACTGGTCAGCAAAACGCCGGGGACCGGGTTGGGCCTCCCCCTGTCAAGAGGATTTGTGGAACTACAAGGGGGCAAGATTTGGGCTGAAAGCGCTGGATTGGGCCAGGGGGCCAAATTCAGTTTCACCCTCCCGTTAAATATCCCTTGACGGGTTGCGGATTGCCAGGTACGGCTCGATGCCTTGATTTTAGGAGCCGGGCGGTCCCCCAAAGTTTCCTAAAACGATTAATCCCCAATAAGCTGCAGTCCCAATGCCCTTGAATTAAGCAACCACGTTAGGATTCCTCGCCTCGCTCAAAATGGTAAAGAAGGAGACCATGTGGAATAGAGATTATGCTTGCCTTGATAAACCCGACATTATATAATAGAAATCTAAGCTTATAATTGCAGTTTTAGACTATCAAATATATCATTGTTCGCTGCCAATAAATAGATATAACTCATGCGAACAATGTCGACCCGAAAGAATATCTATCAAAATGGAAGCTTGATCAATGGAAGCCCAAAAAAAAGTCCTGGTAGTAGACGATGAAGACCGCAATTTGCGTTTGATGGAGGCCATGCTTATTCCTCTAGGGTATGAGGTCGGTCTGGCCGCAGATGGCGAAGCAGCTCTAACCAGGGTCAAAGACAGCCCCCCTGATGTTATCCTGCTCGACATCATGATGCCGAAAATGGACGGGTTTGAGGTGGCGCGGCGAATTAAGAGTGATGAAGAGACCAGGTTTATCCCCATCGTCATGGTTACCGCCCTGAAAGACGTCGAAGATCGGGTCAAGGCCCTGGAGGCCGGAGCGGACGATTTCTTGACCAAACCGGTGGATAAGGTTGAACTCCGGGCCAGGGTTCGCTCATTGCTGAAGGTCAAAGCCTACAATGACCACATGAGGAGTTACCAGCAGCACCTGGAACAAGAGGTCGCCCGCAGAACGGAACAACTGGAGCGGGCCATTAAACGTATTAATACGGCTTCTTTGGAGACCATCTTTATCTTGTCCCGCGCCGCCGAGCACAAAGATGAAGACACGGGCTCACATATCAAGCGGATGGCCAATTACTCAGCCGCGGTGGCTCGAAAAATGGGGCTGCCCGACCGCACCGTGGAGGCGATTCTGTATGCCGCGCCCATGCATGACGTGGGCAAAATCGGAATCCCTGACAATATCCTGCTGAAACCGGCCAGGCTGACCTATGAAGAATGTGAGATCATGAAAACCCATACAACCATTGGCGCCCATATCTTGACCACGTCCCTGCAAGGTTTTCTGCAATTTGGTAAGGTGATTGCTATGACGCACCACGAGAAATGGGACGGCGGTGGTTATCCACTGGGGTTAAAAGGCAAAAAGATCCCGCTGGCCGGGCGCATCGTGGCCATTGCCGACGTGTTTGACGCCCTAACCTCCAAGCGTCCCTATAAAGAAGCCTTTCCCTTAGAAAAATCTTATGGCATTATCCGCGAAAGCCGGGGGACGCATTTTGATCCGGACGTCGTTGATGCCTTTTTTGCTATTGAAGAAGAAATCTTAACCATAAAAAATCGGTACAAAGACGAAGAAGAAAGCATTTTCCTGCAAACCGTTCGCCGTTCCTCCAGTGCCGGGGCCCGCCCGGTGACAGCCGAAATCGGCTCCTAACAGATGCAGGAGGTGCCCCCCGGCGAGGCGCCAAAGCCAAAATGCCGTCGGTTACGCGCAGAGTGGTTCGCTCTAGACCCCTCCCCCAGAGCGGATCGTCTCTTTCGGTTGTCTGGTGATTAATCTGAACTGATTTTCGGATGAGGATGAGGATGACGGAGACAAAGACCGTTTTGGTAGTCGAAGACAATGAAATCAATATGAAACTGGTCAAAACCTTGTTGACCATAAAAAAATACATTGTTTTAGAAGCTGGAGACGGGGAAAAGGGGATTGAACTGGCCCGGATTCACAAACCGGACTTGATTTTGATGGATATTCAGCTTCCGGGTATGGACGGGTTAACCGCCACCAAAGCGATCAAGAGTGAAGCTGAGTTGAGCTGCATACCCATTGTCGCTCTGACTTCCCACGCCATGCGGGGGGACGAGGAAAGGGCCCTGGCCGCGGGTTGTTCCGGATACATCACCAAACCCATTGATACGCGCAACTTCATGTCAAAGATACATGCCTTTTTGAGCCCTTCTGAGTAGGCGGCGGAGCGAGCCGACCTCCGGTCCGAACCGTCTCTTTTGCACTACCCGTCTCGTCTGGTGGTTTGGTTTCTCACCACTTCTATCATATAAATAATCTTAGAAATAATCAGGCCGCGGATGAGGTACCCCAACGCAAATTTCTGGGAACCGGTCAGCCCCCGAATGCCGAAAGAATTAATTGTCTCATCAACTACCGGGGCTATCTTTCCGTTCATTTCCTTCTGCGTGGCGG
>JADFYC010000225.1:5395-6125 GCA_015233295.1 Deltaproteobacteria bacterium
AACAATGCAAGTGATCGCTCCGGCTAAACGTTCGGCGCTGTATGAGGTGAAGATGGTATTGGCCAGTTGGTCGATCAACGGCCCCACCACCCTGGACACCCTCAAAACGTCCTCCGGGTCATCCTGCTTGACTGGTTTTGAGAAGAACTTGCTAATCAGTTTCATAACCTTCGCCTCCCCGCGGGTTGCGAGATTCGTGTTACGGGTTTCGAGTTGAGCGTCACGAGTTGGGACAAGTTGTAACTCAACGCCTTTGTCCGATGGCCTTGTTTTTATGGTATATTATATAGGGACTGGTGTCAAGCCCAAAAGAATGCCACAGCCCAGTCCCAGGTAACGCTGTCTCAGGCCGGGGCCGGATTGATTCTTAACCCGCAACAACGCAACTCGCAACTCGCAACTCGCATCAGGTGGTCGGTTTAAGATACTCCAAGACGTCGGCGATATCCTCGCCCCCGGTTAATTTAAGAAATACTGATTCCAAATTGCTGTCGTGAAGCCCGGACAGGTCCCGGAGTTCATCGGGGGTGCCCAGGGCGATAATCCGGCCGTGGTCGATGATGGCCACCCGGTCGCAGACTTGCTGCGCGATCTCCAGAGTATGGGTGGACATGAACACGGATCCCCCTTCGCTGACCAGATGGCGGAAAATATTCTTGACCAGCCTGGCTCCCCGAGGGTCGAGACCAACCATGGGTTCATCCACCACCAGCATCTTCGGTTCATGGAT
>JADFYC010000226.1 GCA_015233295.1 Deltaproteobacteria bacterium
CCCATCGAAATCCAAGGCAATCTTCACCGGGTCCAAATGCGTTTCTTCCATCCACCCCCCCACCGAGACTTTGTTGGATTTGGCGTCTATTCCGACGATAACCTGGCCGGGATAGAGTGCAGACGATTTTTCCACCAGGTCTGGGGATTTAATCGCGGCTGTGCCTAAAATGACCCGGCCCACGCCCAGATCAAGATACATAGATACGGTATCTAAATCCCTGATGCCGCCACCCAACTCGATGGGAACATCCAGTTCCGCGACCATTTTTTTAATCACTTCAAGATTCTGGGGGCGGCTGTTGACGGCGCCGTCCAGATCCACCACATGGATTAGACCAGCGCCGTAACCCTGCCATTTCAAAGCCATATCCACTGGATTGTCCGAAAACACCGTTTCTTCATCCATCCGGCCTTGACGCAACCTGACGCAGCGTCCACCTTTTAGATCAACCGCCGGAATTACTAACATATTTGCACCTCATTAAGTCATTTAAGAAGAACTGTTGCCTGTTACGGGATTTAAAATAAGGCAGTTCGGGTTAACGGCAATCGCCTGGCCGTTACCAACCGGACCATAACCCACAATGTATGTATACATTATAACCACAGGAAATACAACACCGGAATCATCCCTTCGGCCGGGATTTGAAGCGGTGAAAGAACCGTTCTCCTGGGATCGGCCTTTAAACAGGTATTTTGATAATGAATTTTGTTCCTTGCCCAATTGTTGATTCCACCCGGATATCTCCCTTTAAGCTATCCTGAACTACGGCCAGGGCGGCATCCATGCCCACGCCGCGGCCGGAGACGTCGGTTACAGCTTCCGCTGTAGAAAATCCGGGCCTAAAAATGAGGCCATAACACTGCTCCTCAGTCAATGCAGCGGCTTCGGATGGGTCGAGCAGCCCTTTGATCATAGCGATATCTTTTAGTTTCTGCTGGTCAAGGCCCCGGCCGTCGTCTGAAATGGTTAAGGTCAGTTCCTGGTCATGGAGACTCACTTGAAGTGTCACTTTCCCTTGCTCCGGCTTGTCCGCGTCCAGGCGTTCTTCGAAAGATTCAATTCCGTGGTCAAAGGCATTACGAATGAGGTGAACGAGGGGAGTGTTGAGCTCACGGGCTATATCGCAGTCAATCCTGACCCCGTTGTCCTCGCACTTGAAGACGACATCCTTGCCCAGGCGGTCGATCAAACCGGGGATAATTTTAAGGGCCCGGCCCAAACCCCGTTTGACCGACACTTCCCGTAAGCTCCGGACCTGGCGGATAATTTCATCTTTGGTGCGATTCTCTCCAGGCATGGCCTGAATCACTTCTATAATTTCCTTGATTCGGCTGCCAGCCACCCGTAACGTGATTTCCCCTCCTCCAATTGGTTGCCCCAGGAGCTTTTCTGTTTTCCCGACCACAAAGTCAATAGCGTTTTTAAGTCCGTCAAAGCTGGCCTTGGTGCTTTCGATAACCTCGTCGGACGGGCGGTCTACCTCGCGCAAGTCTCTTAACTGGTCTTCTAAGCCGGCAGCCAATTCAGTGACCTCGTCCAGCCCGAAGGACGCGGCGGTTCCCTTGATGGTATGAACGCCTCTAAATAATTCATTAGCCAGAGGACGAGCGTCCATTACGCCGGACAGATTGGCGATCAAGTCGGTGAAGTGGGTCATGAGCTTTATTGACTCGCCCAGGAACTCACAGAACAGGTCGGGGTCTTCCGCAATGATTTTAAGTTGCATGTTCTCCCGTTCCGACTGAGCCACCTGCGCCTGCAGGGCCTTGGCCTGGGTGATATCCTTGAGCACAACCAGGATGTGGTCGTTGACGTCTGAGCCTTTGTTGATCAGGTGGTATTGGATGTTCACCCATTTAGGGCTTTTCCCGTCATTGCCGGGAATCTCAATTTCGCGAAAGGGATTCAGCGGGGCCAGGTCCTTTTCGGGAAGCATCCGTTGAAAGAAGATATCCAGGAAATCGATCAAACTTTGTCTTTCCTCTGCGTGCCGCCGGGTTAACCCTAACAAGTCAAGGAAATCTCTTCCCCGCAGATTGTCCATGTTCAAGATATCTTCGCAGGCCCGCGAATACTCCGGATTGACTTTAAAATCACGGCTAATAGAACACAAACCTACCGGTACCGCATCCATGATCATCCGCAACTCCGAACTGCGTTCGGATACCAGCAGATCAAGATTGCGCATGGTTTGGTCAACTGTCTTGAGCATAAGGTTAAAGGCCGTGGCCAGTTTTCCCAACTGGTCATCATCATGGACAGGCATTTCAGCGGCAAAATCGCCGTTGGAAACCCTGGCGATGGTATCCGTGATCTCATCTATCAGGGTGGCGCGAAAGATGTCCTTTTCGGTCAGCTCCTCAAGCTTTTCCTTAACCTCTTGATAATCAGAGATCAGATCTTGATCTGATGAAGCCGCGGGTTCAGGTTCCCGGCTAACTCCAGGCTGATCCGGGGGAGACAACTCGGCCGCCATTTTGGCAGCCTGGGCCAGCAATTCCTCCAGGCTTTTTCGGCCGTCAAAACTTGGTCCCAGATCAACGCCGGTCCTGGCCGCGATCAAAGCCCGCCTGGCTTGATTAACAAAACAACCGTCGTCGTGGCTCTCCTCACAATGGCCGCACAGGTTATTCACCGCGACCAATGCCCCACGGAGTTTGTCGGGATCATAGTCGGCCTCGTCCGGCGGCAGCGCCTCGGGGGCCCGGTCGGCTTTAACCTGACGTTGGCTCTTAACAAAATCCAACAAAATATCTGCGGCTGTCTGGGCCAGTTCGGTCTTTGATTCCTTGCTGATAAGTTTCTTCACCAATTGGTGGGCTTTAAAGGCATCTTTGTGACTTCCGACCGACATAAATGACACCTTTCTCTGGGCAGACCAGGCGTGGCTGTGGTGGTGGTTGGTTAAATACGAGTGAGTTTGGAGATCTCCGCGTCTTGTTTTTTTACTATTGGCGATGCTTCTTAATTACCTAACCAGAGATGCAAAATTTCAGCCTATGATGACAACGACGTCAAAATATCAACTTAATCCCAAATCAGCCCGCATTTGCTTGACGCCAAACCCCCGGGCCAGGATACGAGTCAACGTCTTGGTCATGTCGTAACCAATACCCAGGGCGTCAAACACCTGGCCGGCCGATTTGAATGCTTCCTCGGCCGACGTCTCGATACCGGATTCGCCAAGCCGCTCCAAGAGCTTGTGTAATCGTTCGTCTTTTTCGCCATTGGCATCATACCATTCCAATATCTTGTTGATTAAGGGGATAACATTGTCGGAAGCAATGCCGCCGGTTAGCTTTAGGGCGCGGAGGTGGACGGAACTGGCCACTCCTCCGACATAAATGTCGTATAATCCGTTGCTCCCGATCAAACCAATGTCAACGCAAAATGACTCAGAACAGTTTCTCAGGCAATCAGAGACCGCAACTTTGATGTCCCACTTAACCTGACGGCCAAAGAGGGCCTGATCTATGGCTAAGGCCAGGCCAAGCCCGTCCGTGTTCTGAGAAAACCGGCAAAGAGCTCCACAACAGCCTCGAATGTTGCGGATACCCCGATGGAGTACCCCAATCCGCAGGCCGACGGAGGCTAGTTCCCGGCTGACCTTGTCGATCTGGTCCGGTTTTAGCAGTAAGATCACTCGTTGGGCGTGGGTAAGTTTGGCCAATCCGGCACCCTGTCTGGTCAATTCGGTGATTTTGGCTAGCTGGTCTGTGTTCAGGACCCCGGCCGGGCAGTTGACCAAAGCGGCAAATGCGCCGTTGGACTGTTTTAGTCCGATACCCCATTGAATGTCCTGTTCGTCTGGAACACTGGACGCCTCACCTTTAAGGGCACTGGTCAATGGTCCGGGATAACGATCATCAAGGGCCAAAACCTCGACGGTGACCGCATATCCATCGTCCACCGGGTCGCAACCGAGAACTTTTCCTTTAACCTCTCCGATATCACCGATGGGCAGGTCAACGCCGAAAAAAACAATACTCCCCGGCGTAGCCTCTTCTTCGCACCCCAAGACGGTGATTAGAGATTCCTCCGCCGCTGTAAAACCTTCAGCCAATCCGAGTTCATCTTCATTCAGCATCACGTCTTTAACGATAATTTCAGCAGCCATAGCTAATTCTCCTTTCACGGCGATATTACCAGATTAAGCCGGCCGGGATCAATATGATTCATCTGATTAATTCGCTAACATATAGAAAAAGTGTCAATTTTTCCGGATATGATGAAATAATGCTTTCAGATCTTGACGAAGATTGGATAGTGCTTATCTATTAACTAAATTGATTCATAACAGATGGACATAGGACTACAAAGTGAAGCACTGAGTTATCCGCTGTCTATATATATTACTGTGTTAACAATAAATTATAAAATGAGTTATTGGTTTGATGAGTATTTATTTTGCTCAAAATAGATCTACCACCCTTGACGGAAACAAAAAAATGGTTAACATATTGTTAACAAAATTCGTAACAGGAACGGATTAAGGACTTACAACGTGTGTTTAGATTGAACAGGAGGAATTCACTATGGCTATCTTAAAATGGACACATCGGCCATTCGGGGTAGAACTGGCGGATGACTTTATTCGCCTGCAACGGGAAATGCATCGACTACTCTCGGCTGCGGGGGGCCGTCCAGGCGTTAATCTAGTCAGAACAAGTGGGGTATATCCAGCTTTAAACCTGTCTGAAGATGCTGAAAATCTGTACCTTCGGGCGGAACTGCCGGGTATCGAGCCAGAGCAGATAGACTTGTCAATAGAGGGAGATAGTCTGACTATCCGGGGACAGCGAACTATTTCAGAGGCGGACAAAAAAGTCAATTACCATCGCCGGGAAAGAGAATCAGGTTACTTTCGCAGGGTGTTGACTTTGCCCTCGCCCATCGACCATACCAAAGTGGCCGCAGCCGCCAAGAACGGCGTTTTGACCATTACCCTGCCTAAAGCTGAGGCAGCTAAACCCAGACAACTCAAGGTGGCGGCAGCCTGATTCGGAGGGAGGTGTAACTATGAGCGAGAAAGAAATTCAAGTAAAGGATAAAATGGAGCTGACCGAGCAAGAGGAACACACCCAGCCCGGACCGGTATTTGTCCCGGACGTGGATATATATGAAGACCAAAGCGCCCTGACACTGGTGGCAGATATGCCGGGGGTGGATGGGGACCATATCGAGATCGATACCAAAGACAATCATTTGATTATTGTTGGACATATCACCCCGGCGGCCGGGGAAGGTGAGCATGTCTTGCTGAAGGAGTACAATGAAGGCCGTTTCCACCGAAAATTTGTCCTGGCGGACATTATTGACCAGGAGAAGATCTCAGCGACCATGAAGAACGGGGTGCTGACGCTTGTCTTGCCCAAAATTGAACGCGCCAAACCGCGCAAGATCGCGGTAACAATAGGCTAGAGTTTGGGCGCATCGACTGGTCCCGACCGGTCGCGCTTATCAAAATTGACCACAACTGAATTCAGTTGCATATGGAAACGCCAAGGTTGCTGATTACAAAATAAGCCCTTGGCGTTTTTCGCGTTTTAGGGTATCATAAAGAATCAAGTTGTCCCCCGGCCTGAGGAGTTTGTTTAATATTGGAGGAAGTATGACTGAGCCGGTTCAAACGAGAGAGAGCATCGTCCGCGCCATGAAAGCCCACCGAGACCGGATCAGAGCCTTTGGAATAAGAAAGATCGGCCTGTTTGGCTCCTTTGTGCGCGAAAAACAAAATGCGGAGAGTGACGTCGATCTATTGGTAGAATTTGAGCCTGGCCAGAAGACTTTTAATAATTTTATGGACTTGGGTTTCTTTCTGGAAGACTTGTTCAACCGGCGGATGGAACTGCTGACGACGGAGTCGCTCAGTCCTTACATCGGGCCACGGATATTAAAAGAGGTAGAATATGTCGCCTTCGACTCAATGTCATTGACTTAAGGGTAGGGTCATCGGATCCTATTCTAATAAATGGTTAATTCCGATGAAGCCCTGAAAGGGCGCTCTAGGTTAGCCCAGGGCAACGCCCTGGGTAGGGGTGGCGACTATTTAAAATCCATGTAATAGTCACATAAAACAGTCGGCAATCCCGTACTTCAGCCGTAGCCGGACAT
>JADFYC010000227.1 GCA_015233295.1 Deltaproteobacteria bacterium
ACCACTCGAGAGGTCGTGATCACGCCCCATTTGGGGAAAGAAACAGCCCTGGTCCAAAAGACAATATTGGGTTTGATAAAAACCTTAGAACCGGGCCGCAACGCATCCAGGCCGCGGGACAAGTCGACTGCCTGCCGAACTGATTCTAACGGCTTTTCATATCTGACGATGGCGACGACCGGTTTACCCATCTCCCCTACCCTTTGGAAGCCTGGCAGACGGTTGCCCGGATTAAACCCAGGCAACACATCCGGCAGACCCGCCGGATCTCACGCCGGCCAATCTATGCCTTTTATGGTCCAATCAGTTATAGAAACTTATTTGCCCTTCAATTCCGGGACCAAAATTTCTATTTTGGCCGTAGTCTTGACTTTATCAAGGTATTGTTTAAGGTCTTTCTGGGCCTTCTCTTGTTTCGAGTATTCAGTCAGTTTACCTTTGACCTCGTCAAAAGGCACTTTTGATTCAGTTTGTTTTTCGGTAAGTTTAATCAGATGATAGCCAAAGTTGGTCTCTACGATTCCGCTCATTTCGCCCGGTTTCAAGGCAAAAGCCGCATCCTCGAAAGGCTTGACCATCTGGCCCCGTCCAAACATGCCGAGGTCCCCGCCCTGAGCGCTACTGGGGCATTGGGAATTTTCTTTGGCCAAGGCCGCAAAGTCACCACCAGCCTTGATTTTTTTCTCTATTTCTTCAATCTTCTTGCGGGCTTCAGCCTTTTTCTTGGCGTCATCTCCCGGTTCGGATTTGATCAAGATATGGCTGGCCTTAACCTGCTCCGGTTTCTTAAAGTATTCCGGGTGGGCGTCGTAATAGGCCCGCATCTCTTTTTCATCGACTTTGGCCTTTTCCAGAAACTCTTTATCAATATATTGTTTGATACACATCTCCCGTCTCAACTGCGTTTTGAATGCATCCTCGGCCATGCCCATTTTGAGCAATGTATTTTTGTACTCCGCTTCACTGGGAAATCGTTCCTTAATACTCTTAATTTGACCATCAACCGCGGCCTCATCAGCTTTGATACCTTTTTTTTGGCATTCTTGATAAAGTAACTCACGATTTATCAAGTTATCCATGACCTCTTTCCGCAAGTCATTAAGTTCCTTTTCAGCCGGGGGCTTGCCCATTTTAAAAAATTGCTGCTGGGCCCGGCCTAATTCTTTTTCGTAATCATCTCCTGAGATTACCGTGCCATTGACCACCGCAGCTTTGGCGATGGCAACTTTCTTTACTCCGACAGAGGCTGCCGGGGCTGCTTTCGGGTCAGCCGCCTTTGTTTGTGGGTCAACCGTTTTCGCCTTCACTTCCGTTTTTTTCACTTCTTCCGCGGTCACAAGTAGGGGCATGGACAGAAAACCCAATGCTACTACCACAACCAATAACCACCTTAAGATATCCGCCTGCATTAAAAACTCCTTTCGAGGTTAGATGAAAACTCCCAGCCGAACTAATCTGACTTGAAGTAATTACTCAACATCTTATTTATACTGCAGTCCGATGCCGAATGCCGGCATCTCAAAAAAAAAGCAAACTGCCGCTGACGTAGAGAAAAAGAGAGGGTGCAGAAATATTAGTGGAATGTTGGAACCACATCAACTATCTCTGCGTTCTCTGCAAAACCTCCACATCCTTTGCGGTTCGCTTTTATATAGTATTTCAATTGTGGATAACCATAGGGCAGGGATTTTTCTCCTCATCTTCTTCCATCGACATAGGATCATTAGATCGACCATGTGACTATTGAGGAACCCCAAGTTAGGCCGGCGCCGAAGGCGACTAACAGCGCCCGATCGTCTTTTTTGAGCAAACCTTGCCGGTTGGCTTCGTCCAATGCGATCGGAATTGAGGCCGAAGAAGTATTCCCATATTTGTGAACGTTCGTAAACACTTTTTCCATTGGAAAATTCAGGTTGCCGGCCATGGCTTGAATGATTCGAAGATTAGCCTGATGGGGGACAACCAAGGCAATATCTTCACTGGTCAGTGAATTGTGTTCCAAAGCCTCGGTGGCGATCGAGGACAGGCAACCAATGGCCCTTTTGAAAAGCCGGTTTCCTTCCATGCGCAAGTGGAATGGTTTTATGTCGACATCCTTTAATACTTCCGGGAGATATTCATGACCATATTGGGCATACAGAAGGTCCCATAAGTTCCCGTCAGCCCTCAAGTGAGTGGACAAAATGCCGCGTCCATCCGAAGCTGCGGTAACCACTACCGCGCCAGCGCCGTCACCTAATAAAACACAAGTCCCTCTGTCCTGCCAGTCGACTATGGTTGAAAGCCGCTCTACTCCCAGCACCAGTGCCGTCTTACAAGATCCAGCTCGGATGGCGTCGTTAACAATTGACAAAGCGTAGAGGAAACCGGAGCACCCGGCAGAAACGTCAAATGCGGCGATGCGGTTAGCATTCAAGGTTTTTTGGAGCATACAGGCCGTGGACGGAAATTGACGATCGGGTGTCACTGTGCCCACCACGATCATATCCATTTGGTTCGGTTCCATGCCGGCCATATCTAAAGCATTTAGAGCCGCTTGCGTGGCCAAATCGGTTGACGTCTCCTCCCGGTGCTTTGACGCTATACGCCGTTCCTGGATCCCGGTTCGTCTGGTGATCCATTCATCCGTGGTGTCGACTATGGTTTCCAACTCTTTATTGGACAGGATCATCTGAGGTAGGGACGAACCGGTCCCCACAATGCTTGCTTGAAGGGCCTTTCAGCCATCTTACTTCCTTTGATAAAGAGAATTAGTAATGGTCTCCTGAAGAGCTACGAATATAAGTAAAAGATTAGCGGGTGTCAATAATAATCAACCTTCTCGTGAGATGCTCGTGGGGTGCGAGGCTTGAAAAGGCCCTAGAACATCTGTGGGCGCCACCCGGTTATGGGTGTTAACACTTTTAAAGCATGGCGTTATTCCGATCCACCAGCTCCAATAACGCAAATTTTCCCCGCTTGAGGCACCGTCGGTTGGATTTAAACCCCTAAGACCATCTATCATGTAGTCAGGCGGCGGTAAATCTCAGGCAGGCGTCGAGGCAGACTGGATGGTTCATCAACAATAATATACCGGCCCGGACCATATACCCTTGGGAGATAATCGAGGCCGTCCTTATCTGATGTGACGCAAACTGTTTTGATACCGTGATGTCTTGCCTCAACCAGCGCCATTCGAGTATCTTCCCGGCCATATTCGGATTCATAATTGTAGTCCTCGGGGCGGCCGTCGGTAAGCAAAAAAAGAACTCTCGTCTTGGCGGAAAAAGCCTTTAGCTTGGTGATGGTGTGACGAATCGCCGCGCCGTCTCGGTTTTGCCCGCTTGAGCTTAATCCAGCCAATCGGCCGGCCACCCGGCCGAAAGATTCTTCGAACTCTTTGATGACATCTACCCGGACCACTTCCCGGCCGTTTCCGGAAAAGGCCAGTATCAAATATGGGTCCCCCAACACTTCCAGGGCGCAGGACATGACGACCAAGGCCGCCCGGGCCACCTCAAAGACTGTTGTCGGACTTCCAGCCGATATGGGACGCGAGGTGGACTCGCTGATATCCAGAAGGAAGCCGGCACAAATGTTGCGGCGGTTGGCCAACCACCTGTTATAGACTTTTAGCTCTGGATTCAGTCCCGCAGTCATCGACGAAAGAACATCAACGATCGCATCCAGGTCTACTTCTGAGCCATCCAGGCAGTATTTCATTCGGCCGGTGTCTGAGGCCATGAGAAGCTGAAAAGTTCTCCTGACCGCCGCAATAGTATTTTTATAACGAGCTATGATTTCATAAATCTTTGTGCTGTCAGCCTCGGTTGCCGGTCCTTCGGAGACCGAACACCAACCTTTCTTATAATCTCCAATCCCCGTATCCCACTCATCATAGGAAAAAAGCTTGCGGTCTTGATCAAGGTTGGTGTTGGGGGCAGGGCTGACCGCATCGAGGGCCGGTGGCAAACCCTTGAACCGGTCAATCCCGGCATGACGCCAAAATGGCCTGGACGGCGACGATAATGCCCGGTTCCAATCAGGTTCGGTCGTGTCCTCAATCATGGCCCCTCTCGGATTTGATTCTATTTGACCATGGGACGCCTCAAACGAAGAGAGTTCACTGGGCCGGTAACCGGTGGCGGCAACCAACTGGTACAGGTCGACCGTCAAAATCACAGCGTCCTCAACAGAAAAGTCCGCCTGTCTCTCTATCGCCTGAATTCGACCGTTCAGAACAGCGACCAACGTCCCCATGCGACCAGATAAGGAGTCGGACAACCGACCACGCATCAAGGATTTTCTTAATTCAGTCAATACTGCGTCCGCCGGACGGGTTAAATCCGGTTGGCCCATTTCTTTAATCAGGCGATTATAGACCTTGGCCAGGTCTTCCTTCAAACCAGGAAAACTTGTCTTCAACTCAGCAATCGTCCGGCCAAACTCCACCAGTTCAAATAGCCTCTCGGCCAACCTCGGGTAGGGGAATGCATTAAAGAATCTCTTCTTGGGATCCAGAGTCAGGACGTCGTTAATAATAATGTTGCGGGACCTGAGAGCCGTGGTTATAGAGTCCAGGTCTGGGACGGCCCGGTTCCACCTCGCCCGATTAGCCCATTCGGCGGCCTTCACCCTGAAGAAACGGGTATTACCTCGTTCGGAACGAAATAATCGGGCCACCCCAGGCAGGGTTATGGAGACACCCTGATCAGTAATTTCAATCCGCTCAGGTCCACCAGTGGTTAATTCCGCATGACACCCGGCATGAACTTGAGCGTACAAAGTAAGGTAGGCTTTTACTCGGTCCAAGGGCAAACCGCCGCGCACCTTGTCCAGACTTTCTTTGGCGTTGACTGATACCAGGCTGAAATAACAGGTGCCGTGTGAGGGACCTGCGGCGGCCTCCAGAAGACCGAGTCGAAACCACCGGCCCCAACGAAATGGCCCCAACTCGTGGAGTAAGTAGGGGCCGTTTTCCAAAAAATAAACCACAGCGTCCGGACAAAGGCCGATTAATTGCACCGCGGCATTCAATACCCTGGAGCCTTCATTCTTCCCTCGCCAGACCCGGTCGGGTCCGCCAATCAATGATAGGGCCCTGGTGATGCCGGAAAACCTGGTTTTAGAAGCGGCATTGAGAAACCTGGACAGAGCCGCGGCGAGCCCCAGGTCTACTAAAGGACGAAGAAACGCTGATGAATTTCGGACAAACTGCCGGCCGTCATCGACAGACACAAGTGCAGCCATGATGGCGGCCCGAGACCAGGAGCGAAGCAAGGTTCCCTTATCCCCGATCTCCGACAAACTGGTTACCCAGCGCAAGTAGTCAACACTCAAGCCAATATTCACCGCGGCCAAACGACGGGCAAACTTTACCATTAATCTGACGATCTTCAGGTCATGAAAGCGACACGCCGCGTCCACCGCAGTCTGTAGAAATTCCTTAGGATCCACGACATCACCGCCCAATCGGACCAGTTGGCGGATCTGCCGCGCGACCTCCAAAGGTAAACGGACCAAGCCGTCAGCCTGGTCCTGGGTGTAAAACAAATCTTCTCGCCTGCCGGATTTATCGTCCCGACCGGACTTATTTTGTCTGGTTATCATTTATGATATCAGCCGAACCGGCTCAAGTATTCCCTTCCAGCCTGGTCACATATTCCGAGTAGGCTACCATGGCCTCCGACTCAGACATCCCCTTTATAAAAGCCCAGGCATCATACTTGGCCCGGCCTCTAATATCCAACATTCCCGGGCGAGCACCCTTAACATCCCCTTCTATAGCTTGCTTATAAAGACCATAAAGGTCCAATAGAACTTTGGGCGGCTGGGCTGGAAGCTGCTTCACCCGTTCCTGGGCCTCATCAAAGGCGGCTTTCGGATCCATCACTTTGTCCTAATCATTAAGGTCGACTACCAGGGAGAGGGCGCAACGGTCCGAATCAGGAACGTTTCCGCACAACCAGCACAGAGCAAGGAGCCCGGCGAACCACCTTTTCAGCCGTGCTGCCGAAAAACACGTAAGCCAGCCCGGTCAAGCCATGGGCGCCCATCACCAGGACATCTATATCTTTTTCTTTCACGAAATTAATGATCTCCGTAGCTGGATGTCCGCTTAAGATGTGGATTTCAGAG
>JADFYC010000228.1 GCA_015233295.1 Deltaproteobacteria bacterium
TCGGGCACAACCAGCTTTACTCCTGGACGCCGGAATTAAACCGGCGGTGTCTTCGGGGTTTCTTGAAAGGGGTGGTGAGGATGGTAAAATTTCCTACGCCATTGAAGGAAATCAAGTACGAAATCCAGCAATACGCCGATGCCTTCGGACTCGACTACTACGACATCATTTTTGAGGTGCTGGATTATGAAAAGCTGAATGAAGTGGCAGCTTACGGCGGATTCCCGGCCCGGTATCCCCACTGGCGCTTCGGCATGGAATATGAACATCTTTCCCGGACCTACACTTACGGGTTGTCCAAAATTTATGAGATGGTCATCAACAATGATCCCTGCTACGCCTATCTGCTGGAATGCAACAATCCGGTGGACCAGAAGATCGTCATGGCCCATGTTTATGGACACTGTGATTTCTTTAAGAATAACTTATGGTTTGCCAAGACCAACCGGAAGATGATGGATGAGATGGCCAACCATGGGGCCCGGATCACCAGGCACGCCGACCGTCACGGGATGGACCGGATTGAGGCCTTTATTGACCGTTGCTTATCGATCGAGGACTTGATTGACATGCACCTGCCGTTTATCAAGCGGAAAGATGACGAAATCCGTGAGATGCGGCCGGGTCTCAAATTCGGGTCAGAGGATCAACCCGGCCCCAATGGGTGTGGCTGCGGCCAGGGAGAAGGACATGCCTGCAGCGCCCATGCGGCTTGTTCCAGTGCCGCGGCTGGCCCGGACATGGCCGAGGAATTTGCCGAAGACTTTATGGATGATGAAGAACAGAGCGAACTTCATCCCAGCAAGTTGAAAAGTAAAGACTACATGGATGAGTACATCAACCCGCCGGAATTTTGGAAGGAGCATGAGAAAAAGATCAGGGACAAACTTAAGGGCAAGAAGAAGTTTCCGGAAGAGCCTCAAAAGGATGTCCTGTTGTTCTTGTTGGACCATGCGCCGCTGAACTACTGGCAACGCGATATTCTATCCGCCATAAGGGAGGAGGCCTACTATTTCGCCCCCCAGGGCCAGACTAAAATCATGAACGAGGGCTGGGCCACCTACTGGCATTCCACCATCATGACCCAAAAGGCTCTGAAGGCCTCGGAATTGGTGGACTATGCGGATCATCATTCCGGGACTTTAGGCGGCAGCCGGACCAGGTTGAATCCCTACAAGTTGGGGGTGGAGTTATTCCGGGATATTGAAGAGCGCTGGGATAAGGGCCGGTTCGGTAAGGAGTATGAAGAGTGTGAGGACCTGGCTTTGAGGAGGGATTGGGATTGCAATTTGAAGCTGGGGCGGAAGAAGATCTTCGAGGTACGCCAGGTTTGTAACGATATCAATTTCATCGACACCTATTTGACCGAGGAGTTTTGTCACCGGCACAAAATGTTTATGTATCAATACGACACCAGGACCAAACAATACATTATCACTTCTCGTAAATTTAGGGACGTCAAAGAAGCCATCTTAAGTTCATTAACCAATTTCGGCCGACCGTTGATCTATGTGGAGGACGGAAACTACCATAACCGCGGAGAACTCCTGCTGTCCCATCGATACGAAGGCCGGATTCTCGATCCCGGATATGCCCGGGACACCCTGGCCAATATCCAGTACCTGTGGAAACGGCCGGTGCATATTCAAACAATGGATGACGACAGAAAATTGATCTTCTCTTTTGACGGAGAGCATCATTCAGAAAAAAGGGAATAACCGTCGGAAAGACGGCCGCACTTATGAATTATCGGGATCAGAATTAGTTGACGATGACACCCCAACCAAACAGCTTTTCCCTAATGGGAGGTGAGCGTTATGAAACTCAGCCGGATGATTTTAGAAAGTCTAGACCGGGTGGAACCATTGAGACCTGTTGAGGCTGCGCCGATCGTAGCCGAAGCGGAAGGGATTACCGCCGGGATTACCCTAGACGATTGGGACCGGCTGGCTGTCTCATTGGTTAGCCTACATGTAACGGCAACCGGACCGGGCGTTGTTGAAGACGAGGACGCTTTTGTCTGCTGCTGCCGCCGCATTGCCGAGGGCATCAATTACTTAGAAGAGCCGCTCATGGTTGTAGAAGTGGATCGGGCTAACCGGATCGGCGTCATCCGCAGCCGGCAACCGCTGGTGGATGAAAACTCCGTGGCCTATCTGGAGATCCTGGTTAATGGCCGGACTGGGGAAATTTCCTTGTCTCGGGTGGTCCGTCGCGACGATATGGATAAGCCGATCCTGGACCATATGGTGATGGGACGGCAGACCCTGATCCGGGTAATTGATTTCTTGGTCGGCTCTTGGGCCGTTACCGAGCAATGAACATTAACCAAAACACAACCAACTGAAGACTCTCACCTCGTCTAGGGTTTAGCTATTGACCCCACTGGGTGGGGCAGGCTCGTCGGCTTGCCTCACCTAAGTGGGCTACCCGCCAAATTTGGGCAGAACTTGGCTCCACGGTTATCCCAATATAACCCGTATGCCTGCTACGAAATTTTTATTTGTGCCTGACCCAATCCCCCCACGCATTAACCCAGACTCCTCCTGATGATCAATCCAGCGCAAAAGAACGCAATATCCTGAAGCCGGCCCAGTCTACGGACGTCCTGAAAACGCGCACCTGGTTAGCCAAGGCGACAGCTTCTGATATACCCATGCCACCCTCTGCCCCTGGCGGGCCGGCCCCTCAGGGCACCGCATAGCTTGTCCTGGGTCAATATAAGTAAATCGTCCTTGCCGGGCGTTCGTGCCTTTTTCCTACATGTGGGTGGGGTTAAGCACAATAATCAATAATCATTTTGCCCTGTCTATGAGAAGCATCCTTCCTTAATTATCCCTCCCGGCGCAGGATTTAGTGTCTTGAATCGCGACCTTTCTTGTCGATTTTTAATGCTGATAACGTTTCCACGGCTGACGGTTTGAGCCGATCAGGCATGCTTATTACTGTTATTTAATAATAAAATAAGCCTTAGTGTAAATTAAAACTAAAGTATCGCTGTCGGTTTGACGATAAAGAAATCAAAAGCAAGATGGTCCGGGTTCAATCTTTCTGATCGTCTCGGGACCGTTCTTTGATAATCAGGAATACGCAACCGTTACCGGCGGTTTCAAGTCGGGAAAACGAGAGCGATGTTGACTATCACTGGCGACTTAGTTTGCTTGTAGGCGTAATCAGGTAAGTAAATTTAGACTGTCTCAAAAAAAATCTAAAGTAACGTTGTCGGTTTGACGATAATAGAATCAAAGGTGAGCCGGTCGATGCTGTAGACGATGCCGGACTCATCCGTTTCGACCCGAAGAGGGTCCAACCGTTACTAACTGGAACGATTTGTGGCATCAAAAATTAAAGTAATCCTATTTGTTATTTTCTGTCGATGGTCATTTTACCAGTAATCTAATAAACATTTTTTTATCACCCTTAAAAAAAAATCTAAAGTAACGTTGTCGATTTGACGATAATAGAATCAAAAGAAAGAATACTCTGTGGTATAATGAGGGCTATTCTAAGTTATTCCACCAGGCGTCCGGCCCAGCGGCTTCCAGAAGATGGTAGTTATGTCAAGCCGAACACCAATCAGAAATTAAGCTTATCCAGATTCGAGAGTGGGGAGAAAGGATTCTCCCGCATGGCGAGATCAAGGAGGATATGTTATGAACCTGTCTATTATGAACAATGTCGCTTCGTTAACTGCCTATACGGCTTTATCTGCTTCAAATGCAAATCTGGCCAAGAGTATTGGCCGACTATCGACAGGTCTTCGCATCAATTCCGCTGCTGACGACCCTTCGGGTCTGGCCATTTCCGAGCGTTTCCAAACCCAGATCAACGGCCTTAACCGGGCTTCCATGAATGCTCAAGACGGCATCTCGATGATGCAGTTGGCTGAAGGGGCGATGAATGAAACACAGTCCATGCTGCAACGGATGCGGGAACTGGCCCTCCAGGCGGCCAACGGCACTTTGACGGCTTCGGACCGAGTGCAAATTCAGACTGAAGTGGATCAGCTAAAACAAGAAATTGACCGGATTGCACAGAGCACTGAGTTTAACACTCGGCAACTCTTGAATGGAGACGGTTCCGGCATTTGGTCAACCGATAGCCCTAACATCCTGACTGCCAGTCTTACCGGACAGGTTCAAGAGGGCAACTACAGGATTATAGTCCAAGCTTCAGCCACCGGTACCAACGATGTGTGGAAAAGCGAGGTCATGCAACTGAACAAACCGGTGGCGGCCGATCAGAACTCTATGCGGGTGGGCCTAAGTAACCTCAATGGATCCATGCTGTCCACGGCTGGGTTAACCATCGACAACAGCCTGCTCAACAAAAGTATGTCTTTTAGCTACAAGTACCTTCAGGGTCAGGCCGCGGAAATTATCGGTCAAACAGCCATTATGACTAATTTAGCGGGCAACGATCTGGCTATTTGCGCTGTCGGCACGTCTATGATAGGAGCAAAGTCCGTCTCCACGGTAAGTAGCCCTGCCACCCTAGACCTTACAGGCAACGATGCCAATGCATGTTCGACGGCTACCCTAAATTTCGCCACCAGCGGCGATATTACTATTGAGGGATATACGGTTCAGTTTGCAAAAGGAACCTATACCATCGCCCAAGTGGAGTGCGCCATCCAAACTTACACGGCCGCCGGATCTATCAATGTTACGTGGGCGGCCAACGCCGGTCCTGCTGGCGGTTACTTCATGCACATTAGCGCAACAGCCTCCGCTCAGATTACCACGGACGTTGGTTTTGCCGCTGCAACGGGTATTTCACTAAACGGAGCCATCTTAAGTACCGCCGCCACCTTCATTCAAAAAGGCGCCACAAACACTGAAAATGCAAATCTCTTTTTCATGAAAACCAACGGCATACTTACCGCCCAAACGTCGACATCGTTTGACATTTGCGCCAACGGTACCTCTCGAACAATCACCTTTACTTTTAACAATCCGACCACTAGCATGGGAACACTGGCCACCTATTCCTCTTTGGCGTCTCTTACCGAAAATGATGTGTTGGACACTATTAACAATCGGCTGATTAGCGGTAGTTTGGGCGTCCGAGCACAGATCGACGTCAACCATAGTCTCTCATTCGTCGTCACTACGGCCGACGGCACCTTGGCGCCGAGTAAATTTACAATCTCAAATATTGTCCGTGGCCTAGGACCTGCCGGAGTTGCTGCCACGAGTGCCATTACGGTGACTTCTCTAGGCATCGCGGCCGGGACATTCACCGGTTTAGGAAACGGCAAGGTGGTGTTTTCGGTTAACCAGAGTACTGTTTACACGGCCACGCTGGCTTCAACTACTTATTCCGGGTCGACCACCGGGATGAACCAACTGGCCAGTGATCTGGAGACGGCGATGAACAATGCGATCATGGTCGGCAGCGGAACCCAGGACAACCTGGTGGATGTAGTTTACGATCCAACCGCCGAAAGTTTTCACATGATCAGTCGCCGGGTCGGCCTGAAAGCCTCAGCCGTCTCGGAAGTCCAACTCTTTGACGGTGCCGGCCAGGCCAGTATCCTGTCCAGTATCGGGTGGAATCTCAACACACACGCATTGGGAAATAATGATGGTATTTCATTAGCTATCTATAGGGGCGTCGGCTCAGACAGACTGGCCACCAATATCTATAACCGGCGCGGTATTAATAGCTCCGCGACAACCTGGAACGTGGCGGACGCCCTCAACACCAACGCTGTCTCAGCTAATGCTACCCTGGCCGCGTTGGGTCTCAACTTGAGCTTTTCCACCGCGGCGGCAAACGTGGGCAACGAGGGAAACTTCAATATTGATGTGACCAAGATCGGAGATCTGAGTTACCTGGCTAAGGGAAGTAATTCATTAGGAGAATTAGCTCAATTCAATGGCATCTTGGATAAGGCCAGGAACATTACCCTGTACGCCAACGGTCACAACGCCACTATTCACTTTGATAAGGCGACAACCTTAAATGATTTACAGAATATGATTGTCTCTGCGGTCACATCTTCTGCGGACAACCGGGGCTTGGGACTGCAAATAGATGGTTCGCCTGCCGCCCAAAATACGGTGTATCAGCATGTAGCTGATTACATCACCAACACGTCGGAAGGCACGTAT
>JADFYC010000229.1 GCA_015233295.1 Deltaproteobacteria bacterium
CTCGGCATCGTCGAGAATGGTCTCCACCGACCGGTCGGCCTCGTAACCCATGTTGGCTACGTCGGAGGCGCAGTCAATGAGGCGGCGCAACACGGCCTTTTCGTAAACAATCTTGGCGTGGAATGCAATATTCGCCGAAGTCGGCACCGCGTCGGTCAGAGAAGCCAGATACCCCTCACCACCGATTTCTTCCAATTGACTCTTTTGCTTTAATTCTTCGGCCAGGGTCAAATAATCTACCGGTTCGCGACGTTCGGTCAAATTGACCATGGCCGAAAATATCTTGCGGTGAGCTTCCTTATAAAAATCGTCACGGGTGATGACGTCCAAGACTTTGTCGATCGCTCGATTATTAATCAGGATGCCCCCCAATACAGAAATCTCGGCGTCAAGACTCTGAGGAGGAATTCGAATGGCGTCGGACTGTGTTTGCTTTCTTTTGGGAGCCACTACAGTATGTTCCTGGGGAGATATAAGATATACTTGATACGGCCTTAATTAACGCTTCTGAGAGCACCTCTTGCTGGTCGCTTGTCTCTCGTTAAGAACATCAGCAACAAACAATGAGAAACCAGTAACCGTGTCACATCCAAAAGAGACAATTATGACCGTTCGAGGAATATAATGAACCGTCGCCCGATTGCCGAAACGCGGAAATAGCGACTATCTGCCGCGCCGGGCCATCGGGCGGGGGATGCCTTGATTGATCGGCAAAAGAATAAGTCACGAAAAGATAAGGTAGACCAAACAGTCCTAAGTCCGGGCCTGGTACCCGGACTCGAGCTCAATCTAAAACTACTCTTCCGGCAGCACTTCAACCTTAATCTTGCCCTGTACCTGGGCATGGAGTTTCACCGGGATCTCATAGGTGCCGAGTGCTTTGATCGGCTCCGGCAAGATGATTTTCTTCCGGTCCACTTCAACACCTTTTTCAGCCAGCTTAGCGGCCAGGTCCATAGAAGTCACGGAACCGTACAGCTTTTCGGACTCACCGGCTTTCTGGTAAATTTTCAGGACAATGGCGCCAATTTGGGCGGCTACTAGTTCCGCCGATTCTTTGTCTTTAGCTTCTCTGGCCCAAATGATTCGTTTTTCACTTTCGACCAGCTTGACGTTCTTTTCTGAGGCCTCGATGGCCAGACCTTGGGGTACTAGAAAATTTCTGGCATAGCCACGCGCCACATTGACCAAAGTCCCCCTGGAGCCGAGTTGGGGAACGTCTTCCTTAAGAATAAGCTTCATGATGGCAAACCTCCTATCTACGAACAGCTCCAATTCGCCGAACAAATCAGATATTCGGCTGAGCTGGGCTTTTGTGATTGCTCCCAAAACACCTGTTTCTGGTTGCGTGTTACGGGTTACTCATTAAAGACAACCAGCAACAACGTCTCCACTATTAGGGAAAATTATGACCCTTCACAGTATAGTTATTCCCTGATTCAAGCCAGACACCTGACGGCTGAATTTGACTGTCCAGAAATGAAGTCCCGATCGACTCTATGATTCTTCCTGATTGCGAGGTTTTCTAAAGTCTATCCAGGTGTCGACAAAACCTATAAGTATCACGGCGATGGTGACAAGCTGGGTCAGAGCAATGAGGGTATAACCAAAGACACGCATGAATCGCGGAACCTCTTTCTGTTGAAAAAAATAAGCCACAATGGCCAACCCAGCAAGAAGATATATCAGGGAAGCAATCAAGAATATGTTTAGGCCGATCACGGCCAGCCCCAGTCCGGGGACGACCAGCGTGAATCCTGCCCCAATCACCGGCCAGACCAAATACTCCGGCGGCCGCCACTTATTGAGGGAACCAAACTCTGGAAATGGTATCTTGAAGACTGCGCTTAGACGCCTGGCCACCATCAGGTTAAGGAATGAGACGATTCCTAGTCCCACGATCGTCAGTCCGGGGAAAACAGCCAGCATGACCGTTTTGATCTGGGCCATATTCTGATCGGGGACGTCAACCCCCATGGACTGGTATAAGCTTAAGGTATCTTTGACCTGTCCATCAATGTAGGCGGTCAGGAGTTGGTAAGGTCCGGTGGCTCTGCCCATGGCCACAACCAGAAGCAAGACCACGCCTAAACCGATGGCAGCCAACGCCGGCAAAGTTACGGCCAGCTCGATAGAACTGTTCCGGTCAATAACCTCCCCAGCTACCCACCCTAAAACCCCGAAGTGGATGAAGGCAACTGCCTCTCCTCCTGAGCCGATCGAGGACAATATCAGATAGGCCGCCAAGGAGGACGCAGCAAGAACAAAGGCGCCCGCCTTGCGACCCAGCTTTAACCTGTACAATATAACCGGCAGCGGGGTGAACAGGTTGAGTAGTACCCCGACCGCCGGAATAAGAACGGAGAAACAAAAGATGGCAGTGGTGACTAAGACACCCGTGGAGATATCTTTGTTAGTTATCCTAGTTTCGTCATCAACCACAATACCAACCTCATCCCTGGCCGGTTGCTGACCACCCGATTCGGCGGTTGGCTCCTTTATTTTCCGTTGTTTCAGAAGACTAATGGCCACCGTCGCGCCTATCCTTCCCCTGATAATCGGCCATTGGCAATAATTATCTATCAAATGGCCATGTTAGAGGCGTATGGTAGGAGGGCGATGTTTCGGGCCCGTTTGATTCCCGTATTTAATACCCGTTGGTGCTTGGCACAGTTACCTGAAATGCGCCGTGGGATAATCTTACCGCGTTCAGTGGTAAAATACTTCAATGTTCTAACGTCCTTATAATCGATCATAAGGGACTTATCAGCACAGAAGCGGCAGATTTTCCGCCGCGGATACATCCGTCGTCTTTTCTTTTGGAAAGCCATAAAGGCACCTCACTTATATTTAGATAGCGACTTGATTGGGGTTATTCCCGGTCTTCGTCTTTTTCAAATGAATCATCACCTTCATCATATGATTCCTCACCCCGCTCCAACTCGCTGTCGTCCTTTTCAGGGGGCTCATATTCCTCGGGAATCTTTCGTTCCGGTTCCATTTTTTGTTCGGTTTCGCGTCTGGCCAGGTAATCTTCGATGTCAAATTCATCCTCCAACTTGATGGTCTGAAACCGGATCACTTTTTCATCGATTTTAAGGTTTCTTTCCAGTTCGTTGACGGTCGCTGCGGTACCGGCAAAATCATAGACGAAATAGTAACCTTTGCCGAATTTTTTTATCTCATAGGCCAGTTTTCGTTTGCCCCAATCATCAAAGCTGAGCATCCGGCCGCCAAAGGCAGAGATAATATTTTGAAATTTTTCGTTGATCTTAGGGTACTCATCGTCAGGGAGTTCCGGGTTTAAAATGTAGATGTTTTCGTATCTGCGCATGTTAACGCCTCCTCATGGACAAATTAAGGTGCCCTGCCTCAAGGCAAGGGAGGGGGTAAAATCATTTCTATTACTCTTGATTGAAGAGCGAGTCAAGCATTTTTTTTGATTGCCGAAGGTGAGCTTGCCCGGATCAGATGCGGGGTGAATTTAAAGCGCGGCGGGGGTGGTTGTGGTCAATTTGACCGAAGCGAGCCCAATCACTGGTGACAAAAACTAGATCAAATTCATTTGGGTCTTGACGAATCGACTAGAACGGCATATCTTTAAAGATGAGTGAACTGAACCGGCTAATGTAGCGACGATAACCGACTAATTCCTTTTGAGCTAAACGAAAAAAGGTTGACAGGGGTTTCGTTTTTTTTTTATAACTGGAATTGCATGGGCTTAACCACAAGCGAGAGTGGCGGAACTGGCAGACGCACTGGACTTAGGATCCAGCGGGCAACCGTAGGGGTTCAAATCCCCTCTCTCGCACCAGAAAACTGGCGCGTGCGCCATGGAAGGGCCGTGGCGGGAAAGGCCCTTTTTATTTTTTTGCGATAGTGGTCAAGCCCTTTGATCACCCGTAACAGCTCGCAATCGCTAGGCTAATGAGTTCCTAAAGCTAGGCCGGGCCCGATGTTTCTTTTAAGATATCATGCTGAGCCTATTCAATAATGTTATTATTTTTTTACATTGTTTAAATTAGGCGCAAGACCTTAACCAAGACCGCATCAGACTAAAACTTGAGGTTGGAATGAAAGTAAGTGTTCAAGACATCGACGGTGTCAAAAAGAAAATCATGGTGAGCATTCCTGTGGAGGAAGTTGACAATGGATTCAATTCCGCCTATCGTGAGTTGAGCAAGACCGCTCGTCTGAAAGGCTTCAGACCTGGGAAGGCGCCTAAAAGTGTTTTGGAAAGATATTTCGGCAAGCAAATGGCTGAAAACGTATCCGGAACCATTGTCAAAGAAACCCTTGCCCAGGCTTTGGAAGAAACGGGCCTGGATATCGTGTCGGAACCCAACGTTGACATAGCTCCAATCATTCCCAAGCAAGAATTCACATATAGCATGACTGTGGAAGTCAAGCCTGAAATCCAGATTACGGAGTATCGAGACCTGGAGTTGAGCAAAGAGGCCTCACCCGTAACCGATGAGGCGCTTGATAAGCGGATCGAACAAATCCGCGAAAGCCACGCCCAATTAAAACCTATCTCTGAGACCCGTGCCCTTCAAACGGGTGATTTCGCCACCGTCGATTTCCAAGGGTATGACCAAGGCAAGCCAATGGAAAGTCTCAAGACTGACGGCGCTGATTTTGAGATCGGCGGGACTCGGTCGTTACCTGAATTCTCCAATAATCTGTCCGGAATGAGCAAAGGGGAAACGAGAGAATTTGATGTGACCTATCCCCCGGACATTAATCAGAAAGAAATCGCCGGGAAAACCATTCATTTTAATGTGACCTTGCAGGAAATAAAAGAGAAGGTTCTGCCGAAGTTAGACGATGACTTTGTTAAAGATCTAGGTGGAGACTTGGAAAACCTGGAACAATTCAAGGCCTCTGTCCGCGAAGAAATGGAACTGATCGAGAAAGAGAGATCCGATACCGGTCTTCGGGAAGCTGCCATCAACCTCCTAATTCAGAATAGTACCTTGAAGATGCCGGAGGCTATGGTTTCCAGCGAAATGGCTCGCCTTATCCAAAACTTTACGGAAAATCTGAATCGCCAGGGGGTAAAGCTACCTGACTCTGCAGTTCATCATGAGCAATTGGCTAAGGAATTTCAACCCAGGGCCGAAAGAAATGTGCAGGCTTCTTTAATCTTGGAAAAAATCGCCACATTGGAGTCAATTGAGGTTACGGAAGAAGATCTCACCGCCTACTACGGCAAATTGGCCGACCAGGTCAAGCAAGATGTATCAGTTATCCGTGATCTGTACCGCAAGGACGGAGACGAAGACTCGCTTAGAAACCAGTTGCTCACAGAAAAAGCGTTGAATTTTGTCATCGAACATGCTAGGATTACCGAACATAAATTGGATTAGGCGAATGGAGGCGAGACAGGAAAACGCATGAATCTGATTCCCATCGTTGTGGAACAAAGTAGCCGAGGAGAAAGAGCTTACGATATTTTCTCCAGGCTGCTAAAAGACAGAATCATCTTTTTGGGTACCCCGATCGACGACCAGGTGGCCAACCTGATCATCGCCCAGTTGCTTTTTTTGGAATCGGAAGACCCGGACAAAGATATTAATTTTTATATTAACTCACCTGGCGGAGTGGTAACTTCCGGCATGGCCATCTACGATACCATGCAGTATATTAAACCCCAGGTTTCGACCCTGTGCATGGGCCAGGCAGCCAGCATGGGTGCGTTTCTTCTCGCAGCCGGTGAAAAAGGCAAGAGATATGCCCTACCCCATTCCCGGATCCTGATCCATCAACCCCTGGGCGGAGTCCAAGGTCAGGCGACTGATATTGACATCCAGGCCAAGGAAATCATCAGAATGCGCCGGATGCTGAGCAACGTTATGGTTAAGCATACCGGACAAACCTTAGAAAAAATAGAACATGATACCGACCGGGATTTTTTTATGACCGGTGAGGAAGCTAAGGCATACGGGATTATAGACGAAGTTTTTGCGAGACGAGGCGTTACGGGGCCTTCGTTGGTGTGAAACGACAACAATCATCCCAGGTCAACAGGGTAGCTTTGGGAGAAAATTAATGCCAAAGGACAAAAACGGAAAAACGACCGATCTGCTGTGTTCCTTTTGCGGCAAGAGCCA
>JADFYC010000022.1 GCA_015233295.1 Deltaproteobacteria bacterium
TCTGCCGGCTTAATGGAAATGACCGGACACCTGGTCTTTCTAATAATGCGCCAGGCCGTTCCGCCCATGATCACACTTTCCAGACCGGTTGTACCATGGGTGCCCTGAATGACCAAATCAGGATGAATTGTTTCTATCGCCCGGATGATCCGAACAAAAGGCACCCCTTTCTCGACCCTGCAAGTATGTTTGACCAAATCAACGGGGAGCGACTGTAAAAATAGGTCCATCTGGTCCAGCGCCTTCTTTTCTTCCGCCGGCGTAGCTTCCGACACCTCATTTGGGTGAGAGATGTCGGGAAAGAAAAGCCTGGCTGAAAGAGAAAAGACCGGAATGACGTGGAGGAAGATAACCTCGGCGTGAAATACACCGGCCAATTTAATGGCGTAAAGGCAGGTGTGTTTAGACGTGGGTGAAAAATCGATGGGGGTCAGGATTTTCTTTACATTGATCATGATTTTGTGATGAGGAAAAGATATGCAATGCGGTATGGTCGACGGATGCCTTTGGGGCGCCACGACAAGCAAGAGATGGGAACGTCGGTTAAGTACCATGGTGGGCGGCGGATGTCAAGAATCATCAGAATTAGCCCAGGGCAAACGCATGAAATGTTTTTGATGGAAATATTATCTTGTTGAACAAATAAGACAATAAAGCCCTAGTGCGCTCCTTCGGAGCTTATTTGGACTTAATCGTTTTAAGAATATTTCATGCGTTTGCCTGGAATTAGCCGGATGGGCCGAGGAAAAGTAATCAACTCATAACGGTTGGCCTATCGCTGTCAGTCGGCAAAATAAAAAAATATATAGTCGTTATCGTTCAACTGGATGTGATACGAGGATAAATTTTCAAATTTCTGGATGGAGTTGAGAACTGCTTGCCTGCAATTCGAGACTTGGTCTGGCTGAGTGATCCCCGGCGGGATCAGGGAGGAATTGCTATTTCCTGTCAATCCATGATTCATTGGTCAATCGGAAATACAACTTCATATTTAATAATTATATATAAAATCAATAAATTAATCATAATACAGTAACTGTAATTGGGCATATTGATAAGAAATCATCCAGATATAGGAAATTTTGTTTCCTTTTATTCTTCAAGGTTAAGAATATGTCTTAAAAAACAGTATGTTTATATATTGGCATTTCTATTGCATGAAGGCGCTCACCATCAGTCATTAGTTTCGGACCCGCAGATAAGTTGAAAGAAGTCTATGGCCAAGAAAAGGACACCCGGCGGCGAAACCTCTGAAATCAAAGGTCTTGTCATTCCTGAATCCTGGAATGAGGCTGGAGAAGTGGTTGAGGTGGTCATTTCGGGCTTCGACGAAGTGAATTATTTGGTGGAAAAGGGCCCCCACGCAGATGAACTGGTGGCTTTGATCCATAAGGAGGTTAACGTAAAAGGGATACTTAAAGAACTAAACGGAGGGGTAAAGATGATCAAAGTTGATGAGTACCAGGTAGCGGAGCGCCCCAAGTCACGGGGTATCGTCAAAGCCGTTGTGGTTTTGATTTGTACCTTGATGCTGGGCTTTGCGCCGGCATTCCCAAGCATGGCGGCCGATGATTTGAACCCGGCCCCCAAGGCCACGAAAGTCAAGAAAGCCAAGAAAGCAGTCAAGAAAGTCAAGAAAGCCAAGAAGGCAGTCAAGAAAGTCAAGAAAGCCAAGAAAGCCAAAGCCGCTGCGATGTAATTTGGGCTTTACGGCCACGATTTGAACAAGGTAGAAGGCAGTTGGGACGATCGTAAACTCAGATTTAGATTCAGACTCGGGCAGATAATCCAAAAGGAATGAGAGACCGGCGGTTCAGCCGTCCGTTTGTTCTCCTTGCCTGCTCAACTATTGGATCTTCCAGTCGGGACTATGATTGTTCCTTGTGCTGAGGAGAAAAGAGATAAGTCCACATGTTGGTTAACTCACCACCATCGCTACCGGGTGCCGAGACCAATTTCGGACAGAATAAAGTTTTTCAAAAACGGGAAGCACGTAAACCAGACGCAGGCCGGCCGGACTTAACCAGAAGATCGATAATAGTCCGGCTGCCTGCCGACATAAAGGACCTGCACATGAACTCTATCATCAAATATATCGGGTTCCTTTAGGGCCCCTGAATCTATTGGAGATATCAATGAGCCAGACCGTCCTAACCAACAATCATGCTGAAATCTTACCGGAAGAAGTCGAACCCCCATCGCCCTCTCGTTGCGTAAGCAATCTTGCCGCACAAGACCAGGTTGAGTGCTCCTGCCTCACCGACCGGATTCAAGACACCATCCCCGAAGCAAATAAAAAAACTAAGGTCCCGTCCCTCACGTTAGCTTCGAGTGTCCGGTTTGGATCGGAGGCCCGAAAATTTCGTCGCCGTTTTTTCCCAACCGCGACTCAAGCCGATTGGAATGACTGGCACTGGCAGATCCAGCACCGGATTACCGGATTGGCCCAGTTGTCTCGTATCATTCGGTTATCCCCAGAGGAGCGGGCGGCCATGGATGGCTCCGGGCAAAGGCTGTCGCTTAACATTACGCCGCAATATCTCAGTCTGGTGGATCCGGATGATCCCGATCAGCCCATTCGTCGTTGTGTCGTCCCGGTTGTCAACGAACATATTGCGGGCCCCGGTGAATCAAATGATCCTTTGAGCGAGGAACGCGATCTGGTTGCCCCGGGATTGGTCCATCGTTATCCTGACCGCGTCCTTTTCCTGGTCACCGGCTTTTGCTCGACCAACTGCCGTTATTGCACTCGCTCGCGACTGGTTGGCCATGAACATGGAACCTCCCGTTACAGTAGGCGGAACCTGGAGAAAGCCTTGGATTACATTGCCGCCACGCCTGCAGTGCGCGATGTCCTGATTTCGGGTGGTGATCCCCTAACCTTGAGCGATGAACGCCTGGAATGGATCTTAGCCAGGCTGCGAAGCATCCGACACATAGAACTAATTCGCATTGGGACAAAGGCGCCGGTGGTCCTCCCGCAACGGATAACCTCAGATCTGGTCAAGATGCTGAAGCGGTATCATCCGCTCTTTATGAGTATTCATTTTACTCACCCCGAGGAACTGACCCAGGAGACCGGCCGCGCCTGCGAACGACTGGCTGACGCCGGAATCCCTCTGGGCAGCCAAACTGTTTTGCTGGCGGGGATTAACGACAACGTCGCGACCATGAAAGACCTGGTTCACGGCTTGTTGAAGGTGCGAGTGAGACCATACTATCTTTATCAGTGTGACCCTATCACCGGGTCGGCGCATTTTCGGACACCCGTATCACGAGGGCTGGAAATAATTCAGGGTTTGCGAGGTCACACCTCAGGCTACGCCATTCCAAATTACGTCATTGACGCTCCGGGCGGAGGTGGCAAGATTCCTCTGTGTCCCGAGGCCGTAGCCGGTCAAGATGGTTGCAACCTGGCCTTGCGGAACTACGCCGGTCAGACCTATTATTATCCAGACACGGCTGGTCGGATCGCATCTGAAATGATTTGAGGCGCAAACATATTTCAATTCTTTGGAAATAAAGTCAAAGGGCAGGGACTGGCTGAGCTACTGCCCTCATTTATTTGTCAGGCAGGCAAAAATGAACTGGTCGGTTTTCAAACCTGGATTTGTTTTAGTCGAGTCACCCGATTTCGGGCGGAATCTTGTCCGGGTATCACACGTCATTAAGGCCGGGGAGAAATTTTGATGAATGTCGGACTGACTTATGATCTTCGCCGGGACTACCTGGCCATGGGGTTTGACGAGGAGGATGTGGCCGAATTCGACAACCCCGGGACGGTGGATGGACTGGAGCAGGCCCTTCAAGATTTGGGGTACCAGACGGATCGGATCGGCCATCTGCGCGGGTTGGTCGGGAGATTGGCCGCAGGTGACCGGTGGGATGTGGTGTTTAACATCGCCGAAGGAATGGGCGGCTTCGGCCGGGAGTCCCAGATCCCGGCTTTGCTGGAGGCTTACGGGATTCCATACACTTTCTCCGACCCCCTGACTCTGGCCGTAACTCTCCACAAAGGCATGGCCAAACATATCGTCCGGGACCTGGGTCTGCCCACGCCTGATTTTGCGGTCGTGGATTCGGAAGCTGATCTGGACTCTGTTCGTTTGCCATTTCCTCTTTTTGCTAAACCTGTGGCCGAGGGCTCCGGGAAAGGCATCTCGGCGGCCTCCCGGATAGATAATTATCAGGATCTGACCGATATTTGCCGCTCGCTCCTGGCCAGGCATAAGCAGCCGGTCTTAGTTGAGACTTTTCTTCCCGGCCGGGAATTTACCGTCGGGGTGGTGGGTCAGGGGAAAACGGCCCAGGCCATCGGGGTCATGGAAATAATTCTGCTTGACACGGCTGAACCCGGAGCCTATTCCTATTACAATAAGGAACATAGCAAAGAGGATCAAGGCGGTTGGGTGGTGACCTGTAAATTGGTTAATGATGATCAGGCCCGGGAAGCCGGACGAGTGGCCCTGGCTGCCTGGAGGGGACTGGGGTGCCGGGATGCCGGACGAGTGGATCTGAGAGCCGATGAGCGGGGTCGTCCAAATTTTATAGAGGTCAATCCACTGGCCGGTCTTAATCCGGACCATTCCGACTTGCCTATTCTCTGCCGGTTGGTTGGCCGGAGCTACCAAAGCCTGATCGCCGGCATCATGGACTCGGCTTTGACTCGGACCGGGAGAGAGGATGATCGCTCAGTAAGGTCGAGATAAACACCATCCGCTAACGGGGAGATAGAAATGTATCCGCAGATGGCGCAGATTAACGCAGATGCAAGAGACCCACAGACTATGCATTCATTGGCTGAACTTTGGCCGACCGAGGCCTGGATGCATGCCTTCGGACACAAGCGTTTTATATTTTTTTAATCTGCGCAAATCTGCCCAATCTGCGGATTAAATCATGCCCTCGATACTCATCGCTCAGCGTCCTCATTGAACTCTGGTTAATGTAGGCGGTTTTTGATATGGATAACCCTGGAACCAGGTCCATAATTAAGGTTGTCGTGCTTCACGATCAGGCGCTGGAAGGGGCGGCTCCTGATTTGGCTGATAATCTCCATCAAGCGGTGGGCATAGCCGAGGCCTTAACCCGGTTGGGATACCGAATCGAGAGGCTGGCCATGGACCACCGCTTGTCGCGGACCGCTCAAGCTTTGCAGCAGCTCCATCCTGACGTGGTATTCAATCTGGTTGAATCGCCCCGCGGCTTGGGCCGGTTGGTTCACGCGGCTCCGGCCTTGCTCCACAGGTTGGGACTACCGTATACGGGATCCGACGCCAGGGCGATCATGTTCACCTCCAATAAGCTTCTGGCCAAGAAAAAGATGCATCAGGCCGGCCTCCCGATTCCTCTATGGATTACCGAGGCAGAGTCAGCCACGGCTAGGCCGACCGCGGCCAGGTACATCATAAAATCCGTCTGGGAGCATGCCTCCATCGGGCTTGACGAAAGCTCCATCTGGGTGAACGGGAAAGCCGGGGGATTGGATCGCGAGATGGCCGGCATACGAGATTTGCTGAAGGGTGATTGCTTCGCCGAAGAATACATTGATGGGCGGGAATTCAATATATCGCTATTGGCCGGGGACGAGGGGCCGGAAGTGTTACCGCCGGCTGAAATCGTCTTTGACGGATTTGGTCCGGAACAGGTCCGCATCGTAGGCTATTCCGCCAAATGGCTGCCGGAAACATTTGAATATAACCATACTAACCGGCGATATGATTTCCCGGCTAGTGATTTCGGCTTGTTGGCGGAATTAATGCAATTGTCCTTAACCTGCTGGTCCCTTTTCCAAATCCGGGGTTGGGCCAGGGTTGATTATAGGGTGGACGCGGCCGGGCGCCCGTGGATTTTAGAGGTTAACACTAATCCCTGTCTTGCCTCTGACGCCGGTTTCGTGGCCGCGGCGAGCCGAGCCGGGCTGGACATGGACGCGGTGGTGGCCAGGATTATGATGGACCTGAATTAGGAAGGACGGCGCCTGTGAGCATGACCGAGACGCTGAATGGCGACGGATTGAGATGGAGAGATCTGGTCAAGCCGGGTGATCCAGAAAAAGTCCGAAATCTTTGCCGATCGTCAGGTGTTTTCACCCCGGAAGAGGTCCAGGTGGCCGGTGAGCTGGTTGAAGAGCATCTGTTGAAAGGCCCAGCCTGTGGGTACCACTTTATCTTCGTGGAACAAATGGACTCGATGGTCGGCTACGTTTGTTTTGGCCCCACCCCTTTTACCGCGGTCAGCTATGATATCTACTGGATTGCAGTCGAGCAACGGCACCGATTTCACGGTATCGGACATGAGATACTGGTCCGGTGTGAACAACTGATCCACCTCAAGGGAGGCCGTCGGATATATGTGGAGACCGCTTCGTTACCGTCCTATTTGCCCACTCGGACCTTCTATGAAAAGAACGGTTATGTTTGCGAAGCGTTGCTCAAGGATTTTTACGAGCCGGACAATCATAAGATTATTTTCGTCAAGGTCATGGCACCATAAGGATTATAAGAGATTTTATTTAGTTACCGATAATTGACCAACGACCTAACTTTTTAGTTGACTTTAGAATCGATTTATCTTAAAAATACTATTTTAGTCTCGCATACCAAACCAGCTTGACGTGGAGAGATGACCGAGAGGCCGAAGGTGCTCGCCTGCTAAGTGAGTGAATGGTTAACGCTGTTCCGAGGGTTCGAATCCCTCTCTCTCCGCCACACAAGCACATAAATCCTGCTATCTCCAACCCTTGACCGCGTACAAATCCCCTAGTCTGCAGATGGGTCAATGACCGGCATTCCGGCTCAGGGCCTGCCCGGCCAGCATTTTTTCTCAACATTAGAATTACCGGCGCTTGACATTTTTGATCATCCAGTATATAATAATACACAAATGACCTTGCACATTGGAGCTTGGAACTTACAAGACTCCGTACTGGGCGCGATAAAGCGAATAGGGAAAGAAAGAACAACTTCTTTTTACCGAAAGCAAGTCCAAGGGGGCAAGGTCATTTTCTTTTGGGGTAAGAACATAACAATCACAATTGGTCACTCCCATCCTTGGTCACTCCACGAATTCCTCGCCTGCCTATGTATTCCCTCAAAAACATAGATTTCTTCATTAGTGTTGTTACCACATGTAATATTTTATAATGGCATCTCTGATACATGAGGTCGCCTGAAGGAACAGGATGACCTCTTATCCGGCGACCAGACGGCTGTAGGGTGATGAACGTCAACCCGGCGCAAGACGTACGTGTTTCCTCGATTTACTCCGGCGTCCTCTGCCGGACCGAGGCCAGGGATGCTCGCAGACGGCTCAGATTATCCCGGATAACGACTGTAGTGGGATTCTCCGGCCCCAGGGCCTTCCCATAGATATTCAATGCCCGCAGAATGGCTCGGCCTGGTCTACTTCCCCTGGATAAGAAGGTGACACAACTTCAGTAGAAGTTCTAACCGGCCTATGGCGGGGTCATTCGGTTCCAGCAGCCTTTCTCTAATGTCTCAAGCGCCTCTTAGGGAAGCCTCCGCGTCAGCGTATTTACCGGCATCCCAAAGAGCGTTCCCTTGTTGATTCAAATAATCGGCTTTGTACAGCTCCGAGTCAACGGGAACAAAAGCCGCTGCGCGGCCATAGTAATCGGCTGCCGGACCATGGGCCAATTGGGTCATCTTCAGGTCACCGGCTTCGGCCAGGGAGGAAGCCGTGCGGACATTCTGAATTGCCTTTTCCAACGCCTCCTGCCAGGGGCGGCCCGGAATGAGCGCCCATTCATCAAGCCACACCCGGATCCCACGTTTCGATAGTAACTCAGCCAAGTTGCGGACCGCTGGTTTGTCCTGGCTGTTATGGCATAGAGACACGTCGTATTTAGGATTTGGTGTATCGTTCATTCCCGCCCCCACCGTGTCGGATCAGAAGTACGAAGGGTGACTATACTATACTTTCCCTATTGTTGCCACCATATTGTTGCCCGAACTGTGATTACCCTGATTGAATTTGATTTCACTGATTTATTAATTGACTGAGCCGGCAGCGAGGAGCCATGACCAAAACTTGCATTTAATCAGTGTAATCATGGCTAATCTGAGTAATCACAGTTCAGAAGCAACCATGGCTTGATCCTTGCATTCACGTTTTTGAACTCTGATTTTGCTGATGGGTTATGATTACCCTGATTTTTTTTAATTGCGGATGATATTTCCGATGGATGAGCATGGTTAGAATAATCAGTGCAATCAAAATCAATCGGCGTAATCATGGTTCAAAAACGTCAATTGTAGTCGTGCCGAGTAGGTGACAGTGTCCAGATTGGATTCGAAAAGGGACAATTGTGACCGCGTCGAGTCTAGCTAACTTGATTCAAATCAGAATTCGTCGTGTTTTCTTGACATCAACACGCAATACGTATACCTTTTAACGCATATGCTTTGAACAATTACTCATGGCGCTATCCGTCGGGTTTGGGTCAGGACCGGAAGTATACCTCGCCATTAAGCAGCAACAGTCAGAGGTGTGTGGATGAACAAATTTAAGTTTGGAATGACGTTCAGGTGGAGAACTATCACGGGCCTGGGCTTGCTCATTCTGGCGGCGCTTTTTCTAATGGGGCTGGCTACCTACTATCAGGGCAAAGCACTCACCATCAGAAAGCTGCTCCAGGCTACCCAACAAGAACTGGAAAAAGATGCTTTTTCGATAAAATCTTTAATTTCCAGCACAGTAGCTGATTTGAATGTGGCCAGAGACACTCCTCCGGTCCAGGGAATTATCAGAGCCAAGGATAATGCCGGCCTGGATTCACTAACCGGGGATAGGCTGGAATACTGGTATCAGCGTCTCGAACAGATATTCAGTGCATTTTGGTCAACCATCCTGAGTATCATAAGCTGCGTTATTTAGACGAAAAGGGTAAAGAGATTATCCGCTGCGAATCCGATGGAGAGAGCGTGAAAGTTATCCCGAGGGCTAAACTTGAAAATAAGGCTGAATATCATTATGTCCAAGAAACGGTTAAACTCAAGAAAGGTGAGATATATTACTCTGATTTCAACCTGGATCGGGAACACGGCCAAATTAGAATACCCTATACCCCGGCATTCAGGATAGCCACCCCGGTATACGACGGTAATAAGCGGGTAAGAGGAATTATTATTATCAACCTTTTCGGCAACTACCTGTTCAAAAAGATTTTGCCGAAAGAAAATTATTCTAAAAAATATGTTATCGACCAGGGCGGTTACTTCCTTTTTCACCCCGACGGATCAAAAGAATTCGGCCATGAATTGGGCCACGACCACACGCTCAAGAACATTCATCCTGAATTAGCCTATGAAATTCAATCAAAAGATATTTCCGCCAGATACCATAAAGAGCAGGGGTACGTAGATGCATTCAAAAAGATCTACTTTGACCCGATGGATAAAAGCCGCTACTGGGTAGTAGTCTATGAGTTTTCAGAGAATACGGCATTCCAGGATATTTATGAAACGCGAAACGCTATGCTTTTGGTTGGGTGTTTTATCGCGGTCGTTTCAATAATCATCATCACCTGGTTAACTTCTAAAAAAATTATTTCACCCTTGGTGTTGTTGGCTGATACAGCCAGAAAGATGGAAGAAGGAGACCTGTCCGTCCGAGTTCCGGAGGATACCGTAAGGGATGAATTCAGAACTCTTTACCGGGCGATCAACTCTTTTGCAGAGTCACAGCAACATTCAATCGAAGGGTTCGAAAGGGCTCTGGCCGAAAGAACGGCTGAACTTTCCCTGACTAATCAGCGATTGACTGAGGACATCAGAGACCGAGAAGGAGTGGAGGCCAAGCTGCGACAGAGTGAACAACTATTTCAAACGCTAGCTGCTGTGTCGCCGGTGGGTATTTTTCGGACTGATGCCCAGGGAAATTTGGTCTACGCCAACCGCCGCTGGCAAGAACTTTCCGGTCTTTCTCTGGACCAGGCGGCCGGGAAGGGCTGGTCTCTGTCGATCCATTCCGAAGACCGGGCTCATATTTTTGTAGAATGGTATAAAAGTGTGCAAATAGATAAATCAGTTACCTTGGAGTATCGATTTCAACGACCGGATGGCTCTATATCGTGGGTTCTGGATCAGAGTGTTGCCGAGACCAATGAAGCCGGTAAAGTCATCGGATACGTTGGGACTATCACCGATATCAGCGAACCCAAAAAGGCCTTGGAGGAGCAAACGAGGTTGGCCAACCACATTCGTCTGTTAATGGAATCAACGGGCGACGGGATATACGGAATCGATTTGGGGGGGAATTGTACCTTCATAAACAGGGCCGGCGCAGAAACACTTGGCTATACGTCGGAGGAATTACTGGGTCGGAATATGCACCAGGCAATTTGTCAGAGCAGTTCTGACCGATCGTCTCATCCTATTGACGAGCGCCGGATCTACCCAACGTTAATGTCAAAGCAGGCAGCCGCATCTGGTGACGACGTATTCTGGCGCAAGAACGGCACCGCCTTTCTGGTGCGCTATTCGTCTCATTCAATCATAGAAGATGGAAAAGTAACGGGGGCCGTTGTCGCCTTCGAAGACATTACCGAACGTAAGGCCGCGGCGGAGGCCCTCAAACTCAATGAAGAACGCCTTGAAGCCTTGCTCCGACTCAGCCAGATGCGGGATTTGGCCGAAACCGCATTGGCCGATTTTGCCCTCGAAGAGTGCGTCAGGCTGACTCGGAGTAAAGTCGGGTACTTGCATTTTGTTGATGAAGATCAGGAGACTCTGCAATTATACTCTTGGTCAAGCGAAGTGCGGAAAGAATGTCGGGCTGGGCAGACTCATCACTATCCGATAAATAGTGCCGGGATCTGGGCGGATTCCATTCGCCAAAGAACAACCATCATCCATAACGACTATCAAAATTTGCCTGACAAGAAAGGTTACCCGGAAGGACATTTTCCAATCATCAGGCACATGGGCGTGCCCATTTTTGATAATGACAAGGTCGTTGCGGCTGCCGGCGTTGGTAACAAAGAGCAGCCTTATATTGATTCTGATGCCCGGCAACTCAGGCTTTTTATGACCGGAATGTGGAACATTTTGAAACAAAGACGGGCCGAGATTGAGCTGGCTAAAGCCAAAGAGGCCGCCGAAGCCGCCAATGTGGCTAAAAGCGAGTTTCTGGCCAACATGAGCCACGAGATCCGGACACCCATGAACGCGATCATCGGGCTAGGTTATCTGGTGTTAAAAACTGAACTTACGAGCAAACAGCTTGATTATATTAATGATATAACCTCGGCGGCCCAGTCGCTGCTGGGAATTATAAACGGTATTTTAGACTTCTCGAAAATAGAGGCGAACAAGATCGACTTCGAATCGGTGGATTTCAATCTGAATGAGGTCTTGGCAAGTCTTGCCGGCATGGTGGGTGTCAAAGCGAACGAAAAAGACATTGAAATCATGTTTTTTATTTCTGAGGACGTGCCCCGGAATCTGGTGGGCGACTCTTTACGACTCGGGCAGATTCTCACCAACCTGGTCAACAATGCGGTTAAGTTTACTCACGTTGGAGAGATTGTTATATCGGTGGGGCTGGTGAGCCAGGGCAGTACTTCGGATTCGGTCAAGCTCCGGTTTTCCGTTCAGGATACTGGAATTGGTATGACCAGGGAACAGATTGATAGATTATTTCAGCCCTTTACTCAAGCCGACAGCTCCACAACCCGCGAATATGGAGGGACGGGATTGGGCCTGTCCATCTCAAAACGGCTGGTGGAGATGATGGGCGGTGAAATAGAGGTAGAGTCCGAGTCCGGCATCGGGTCAACCTTTACCTTCACCGTAGCCCTGGCCCTGCAAACAGAACGTCCCGAAACGTGCGTCTACCTTCCGCCGGATATTCGTAACATTAGGGTCCTGGTGGCCGAGGACAACGTCAGGGCCTGTGAAATACTGCGATATTATCTAGAATCTTCTTTTTTTCGAGTTACCACGGTCTACTCTGGTAACGCGGCCATTGAAGAACTGGAAAGGCCGGCATCAGCGATGGGCGCCGACCCCTATGGATTGATCATTATAGACTCCGTTATGCCTGACGTGGACGGCCTAAAGATGATGCGGCGGGTCAAAAATGATCCCGAGTTTCATCGGATTCCCATCATTATGATGACCAAGTCCGGACATGAAGTTATCAGGCTGGAGTCAGAAGGACTGCTTCCGAATGCCTTTTTGGGCAAGCCTGTTTTCCCCTCGGCCATGCTCGAGGCTATAATGGAAGCTTTTCAAAAAGACACCGATAGAAAGTCTCAGTCCGCTCATGTGGAACTCAGGACTCCACCGGTGGAGAATCTCCGGGGGGGACGCATTCTGCTGGTCGAGGACAACAAGATTAATCGTCAAGTGGCCATGGAACTTCTGGAAGGGGCGGGCTTCGAAGTCGAGGCGGTCAAAAATGGGCACGAATCGCTGAGACGGTTGCGGGAAACGGAATTTGATGTAGTGCTCATGGATCTGTTAATGCCGGAAATGGATGGTTATGAGGCCACCAAAATCATAAGAAGCGACCGTCGCTACGAGAACTTGCCGATTATCGCCATGACCGCGCACACCATGGCCGGTGATAGGGAAAAGTGTCTTAAGACCGGAATGAACGACCATGTCGCCAAACCCATTGATCCGAAACATTTGTTCAATACCTTGGCCAAATGGATCAAACCAAGGACCGGAGGGAACGCTGTGAGACCTCCTAAGGAAAAGGAAATCCAGAGGGAAAAGACGGTCCCAGTAAGCATTCCCGGCCTGGAAGTCCGGTCCGGGTTGGGGAGAACTGGTGGAAAATTAAATATCTATCGACAGTTGCTGATTGATTTTTGCTCTGATTTCTCCAAAGTCCCTGATGAGGTGCAGGATTTCCTAAATCGAGGAGAGAGGCAGGCCGCCCGGCATTTGATTCACAATTTGAAAGGAGTAGCAGGCAATATCGGCGCCTCAAGTCTGGAGGCCGCGGCAGGTGAATTGGAACAAGCCCTGGCTAATGAATTGGAAGTAGATCTGAAAAATCTGGTGAACAAGTTGAGTGGGGACTTCCGCCGGGTAGTGGAGTCAATCCAAGGTTGGGTGGCCGTTCAACCTGGTAAAAAAACTGAGGGTGAGCAACCACCTGAAGCCGGAGTGGATCTGGACAAGGTGACCAATCTTATAGCTAAACTGGGCCATCTAATCGTCAAGAACAGCGCCAATGCCGATGAATGCCTGGAGGAACTTAAAGAACACCTCGGTCGGGCTAAGTTCAATCAGGAGTTTCAGGAAATTGAAAAATACGTTCAAAATTTCAATTATGAGAGCGCTTATTCGTTGTTGCCGGCAGTCGCCCGAAAACTAGGAGTCTTTTTTTCAGTGACGCAAACAGGATAAACTAAATCCGACCTAAGGATGACTGAAGCGTTACCCTGAGGTCGGATGCCTGGAACTTGCCACGTAAAAATATTGATTGTCACCATAACGACGGTCATTGGTTTATTTGCCAAGCAATGTCATCAGGTTTTGAGGTACCATGTTGGCCTGGGCCAAAACTGAGGTCCCGGATTGCATCAACATCTGGTACTTGGTCATTTGAGCGACGGTCGCAGCCATGTCCGTATCCCGGATGTTGGAATCGGCATCGGTAGTATTTTGTCCCTGGACCGTCAAGTTATTCGCGGTGAACTCCAGGCGGTTCATGACTGCGCCCAATTTTGCCCGCTGGGCGCTGATGAAGGTGATGGCTTTGTCAAACATGTCTGAGGCTGCCTGGGCCGTATTCTGGTCGACCACCGAAGCCCGGTCTATACCCAGAGCACCGGAACTAACATCAGCGATTTGTGTTTGCAGGGAATTACTCCCCTCGGCTCCGATCTGCATGTTGATGTGGGAATCCGTGACTTTCAACAGCAAGGATTTATCATTAGAATCGGCCTTGAAGTCAAAACTGCCGGTGGCATCGTTCCAGCTAGTCAGTGTATCCACCGTCGGCTGGAGCTTAACTTGCATTCCCGGGATGACGTCGGTTAATTCGGGAGTAGCCGTCCTGATACTGTAAAGGGTTTGGTTGGTATGATCATCCCGCACTTCGATGTAGTATGGGTCGGGATTGGCCGGGTCTAAACCGGTTCTGACCTTGTTGAATCCGAAGGCGTTCAGGACGTCGTCATCTCCGGTGATGGAAATCTGACCGTTGGCGCCGGTCCAGGGAGACCGAATGATCAGCGTACCATTTACTGCAGCATCACCTTCTCCACGGTTGTAAGTTCCTTCCGCCGTACTCGAAATGTAATCAGCCACGTGACTGTAAACCGTATCCGTCGAGGAACCGTTGACCGACATGCCTAAACCGCCCTGGTCTTGGGATGTCGTAATGGCCGAAGCGATCATGTTTTGCAGCTCATCAAGTGTTGTGGACTGATCAAAGTTAATGGCTTTAACCCGGCCATTGGCGTAGATGTTTAATTGTCTGGCCTGATTCACTACGTTTTGGAACTGCCTAATCATCCCCAAAGAGGTTGAGCTATTGGCGATGGTTTCAGTTTCTCCCGCTTGATGGTTTTCAATCACCAGGCCCCCGGCATTGCCCGTTACTGCTGCGGCACTTCCAAATCCCCATTGTACACCCAACCCACCCAGCGTCCGGTCAGCCGAAATAGTCGATTGACCGGTTACGGTCCAGGCCCCCGCGTTGCCGGCCAGTCCTCGTCGGTTGTAGATATTGGTGGCCGGGTTGGTCGAGTCTGTACCATTATAAATCACCAGGGCGGTGCCGTCATCATTTCCCTGGCTATGTGTGTTCTTATCCCAGCCGATCGTCTGGAGGATGTTGCTTTCACCGACCGCGTCGTGGAGTTGGATGTTTGAATTGAAACCTAACGTCCGGCTCATCAAATGAAATTGATTGGCCTGGTCATCATAAACGACATTTACCAGATTTTTGTCCGAGCCGCCATTTTGAGTAACGGCGTCATTCATCGCCTTCTCCAGATCGCCCGCTAATTTCACTTTGTCCGCTGTTGTGTTGGCATAGTCGGCATTCGGCATGATCGCGGTATATGTACTTGAACCATCGACTGAAAAAACCAACTGGTTGTTGCCGTCGCCGGCCGTTTTTATTGCTGAGACGCCCAAGTCGTTCCAGGACCAGCCGGCAGCCGTGGCGGTCAGACCGGATACCACGATGCTCTGGGGTCGGACCGTGCGGTCGGCCGAAGTGACGCTCAACCGCAACGTGTGATCAGGCGCTATTTCCGCCCGGACACCGGCGCCGGCCGTGATCAAGGCACTGTTAATGATATCCAGGACCTCGAACTCGCCAAAGGCGGCTGTGCTGGTGGCTGAGGAGACATTGGTCTTGTGCACATTAAAATTGACGGCGACTCCGTTAATGGTGAAGCCCATGGAAGTGGCCGCTGAAAGAGCCTGGGTCCCGGCAAATTCGTAGACCTGGCCGCGCTCGGTGTTTTCGGTCCCGGTGGTGATGCTGTTGGTAGACATGAACACCCCGGTCCCGATCCCGAGGGGATCTACCACCGCGGCAAAAACATTGCTGGGATTATTTTTTTGGACAACCAGGGCTTGGGCATAGCCGGTCAATCCGGTGTTTTGGGAAGTCCAGTTGGCGCCGCCATCCACTGTCCGGAATATGCCGCCGTTTTGCGTACCGGCGTAGATCGTCCCGGAATCATAAGGATCAAAGGCCAGGGACAGAACCTTCAAATCCGTTAACCCCGTGTTCATGGCGGACCAGGTGGCCCCACCGTCATCGCTCCGGAACACGCCGCCCGCATCCGTTCCAACGATCAGGCTGTTGGAACCATCCGGGGCAGTAGCCATGGACCGGATATTCATGTCGGTCAGGCCAGTGGTCACGGCGGTCCAGGTGGTCCCGCCATCAGTGCTCTTGAATACGCCGCCGGCGTTGGTTCCGGCATAAACGGTGGTTGGGTTATTTTGATCTGTGGCCAGGGTTTGAATGTTCAGGTCGGTCAGACCGGTATCTATGGCGCACCAGACTGTCCCGCCGGCAGTGCTCTTGAATACGCCGCCAGTTTTCGTTCCGGCATAAACGACATTCGAATCATTGGGATCCACGGTCAGGGACGTGACATCCAGATCAGTCAACCCGGTGTTTACGGCTGTCCAGGTGACCCCGCCATCGGTGGTGACATACACGCCGCCGAGCTTGGTCCCGGCGTAAGCGATATTGGAGTCGTTGTTGGCCGTGGCCACGGACAGGACCGCCGAGCCGGCCATTCCGGCATTGGCTGGGGACCAGGTCGCTCCGCCGTCGGTCGTCTTGTAGACACCGGCCATCTGAGTCCCGGCATACATAATTCCAGAAGCCGAGGCAATGGGACTGGCGACCATTGACAATATGGCTGAACCGGCCAGACCCACGTTGGCCCCGCCCCAGTTGACGCCACCGGTAGTGAGAACGGCTGAGGCTAACCCCAGCGCTTTCCCGGCCGCACCGGTGGTCACCATGGTTATGGCACCGGAGTTGTTGGTCAACCGGATGAAATTGCCGCCGGCCGGTTGGGTATTGGGTAACCAGCCTACGCTGATCACACCGGAGGTGGCCGTTTCGATGGCGCATTCTATTTCTTGCTGGGTATAGGTCCCAGAGGTGAAGGTGACGTCCCGGCCGCCAAAGCTCACGGTCCCGGTGGCGGAAAAATAAGCTGTATTTTGAGAAGAACCGGCGCCGAAAACTACTCCCTGGGTGGGTCCGCTGATATCCACGGTGCCTATCCCGGAGGAGCCGATAATCTCGGCCGCGGTGCCTTTTTCAAATTTGTAATTGAAGCTGAGGCTCTGGTGAACGTCGATGGTCATATTGGCCGTGTCGCCTATGGATCCGTTGGTATTGGTCAGGTGAACGTTGGTTGTGTCTATGGTATAGGTCTTGGGGTCCGTCAGGGCCATGATGTTGCTTTTCAGGACTTGGTTTGTCCCAGTGGCCGAGGCCTTAACGATGATCCGGTAATTACCTTCTCTGACCTGACCGGTTATATGCGCCTGCAGTTGATCAGGGCTATTCGTGACCCAGGAACCCGACTGGCTGCCGTTCAATAATTTCCGGGTATTGAATTCGGTATTTCCGGCGATGTTGTCAACTTCATTCCGGAGTTGGTCAATTTCAGTTTGGATGTCGGCCCGGTCTTGGCTGGTCAGTGTTCCATTGGCTGCTTGCAGGGAAAGTTCCCGCATCCGTTGCAAGACGGACTGAACTTCATTTAAGCCGCCGTCGGCCGCCTGAAGCATGGAGTAACCGTTTTGAGCGTTGGTATTGGCCTGGGCCAAACCTTTGATCTGGGATCGAAACCGTTCGGACATGGCCAGTCCGGAAGGATCGTCGGAGGCGCTGTTGATGCGCATGCCGGTGGAGAGCCGGTTAATGGCTTGGTTGAGTTGCTGGTTCCAACCCTTGAGTTGGATTTGGGAACCTATTGAGGCCAGGTTGTTGAGGATTGAAAGACTCATGACTGCTCTCCTTGTCGGACTTGGGGGAAATCCTTTTCCCCTGTTTATCTATCAGCACACCCGACGGCACCGGGTAGTGTTCTTCCTTTTGATCTATTATCGGCAAATCGACAACGTTACTTTAGATTTTTATTTGTTTGGACTCATTTTTTTTATCTTTTAATATTGAATAGTTAATAATAGTATCAGAAAAAAATCTCAACCCCGGCTTCTTTTATACGGTCAAAAAATCGTCAACGCTGGTTACGACTTGATTCGGCCGGGCCGCGACCGGCGATTTCCGCGTCCAGGGCCTCAATCCGGGGGACCAGGGCAGGAGGACGCAACCGGGAAGCACAAAGTAGGCAGAGAGTCTTGTTGGCCGGTGGTCATCGAGGTTCTCCTCTCATCCAGGGTTATGATTCTATTTCGGCAAATCGACAAGATTACTTTAGGTTTGTTTATGTTTATCGCTAACTTTTTTATTGTTTAAAATAAACTAGTTATGTTATATATCCAAAATAGACACTCAAGCCTGGCGACGTTTTGGTCGATATCCGCAACCAACGGCAGCAGGATTTGGCAATGGGACTATGAATTTGTTGCGGATTTGGCAGATCGTTACGGAGGTGACGGGATGGGACAGGATGCGGTGAGATGATTGTGCTCATGACAAATACGCCGGGCATCCGACCCGGTGGCAAACAGACGGAGAGGGTCTTGGGCGGTCCAATCTGGCGCAGTCAACCAGGACCTACTTCAAGAGCTTAACCAACCCCCGACGCCGGTGATGATAATGGCGGCCGGGGCGACTCCTGGGCGAGAAACACACTCATAACCGGGAATTTGACTTGTCTACCTGCCCACATGATCAAATCTGTCGGGATATTGCGGCCACCACAAACATTTTGCTGACAGGCTTCTGAAAAAATATTATACTGCACCACGGAAAGGGAACAAACCAAATCTCCAGATCAGACAATTTCTTTTCCAAAGACCGGCCCGTTTCAGGTCCAGTTTTGTTCGTGCGCCCGACTGGGGCACCTTCTTGGAGGTGTAAGTCCTCACTAGACCCGTCAGGGGGAACTGTTAGCTGGACGGCAGGGATGTCCACAGCGAGGAGGAAACTGAAGGAAGCCGCAGGCAAATCGCTGGCCTGACGAACAGGAATCGCACGAACAGGAATCGCATACGAGGCGTCCAAACTGGATGAGAAGGTGAATATCTTCAAAGTCCTCTACCTGAAGGAGAGCTGCGGTGCTGATCAAATGGCCCCTGATGACATGGATATTGGAGTTACGAAGAGGAGGATTGGTGATGAAAATACATCGGATAAAAGGCCTGGTGATGGTCGCCGGCCTGGTGACGGGTCTGGGGTTGATCATGGCTGCAGCGGTTCTTGCGGCTGCTCCGGTGGTGAACCCGGCGACCGGCAATATGGTCTTAATTCCGGCTGGTGAGTTCAATATGGGCGATCCGTACAAAGAAGGCGATCGTGATGAACTTCCGGTGCATAAGGTTTTCGTCAGCGATTTTTATCTGGAGAAGTATCCGGTCACGGGAAAGCAGTGGAAAGACGTTTATGATTGGGCCAAGGATCACGGGTATGGGTTTGACCATACTGGTTCAGCTAAGGCTGATGATCATCCGGTTTAT